>CANQLF010000061.1 GCA_947624635.1 uncultured Bacilli bacterium
AAATTCATGGGTACTAGTGAAAAAATGGATGGTTTAGAATTATTTGACCCTAAAAGAATGTCTGGTCGAATTCTTGGAATGGGGGATATTGTATCATTAGTAGAAAAAGCAACCGAAGTAATTGATGAAAAAGAAGCTAATTTAAATAATGTTGAAAATATTATCTCTATATATAAATTAAAAGATTATCTAAATTATTTTTATGTTGAATTACCTAATAGTACTAGTTGTTTAAAAACATTCAGTTTAAAATATTTAGGAAATAAAATGGATATCCACTGTGGCGGAGTAGATAATATATTTCCACATCACACAAATGAAATTGCACAATCTGAAAGTTATACAGGTGAAAAATGGTGTAATTACTTTGTACATGGTGAATATCTAAATGATAAAACAGGAAAAATGAGTAAGTCTAAAGGTGAATTTTTAACACTCTCACTATTAGAAAGTAAAGGATATAATCCTCTTGCTTATAGATTATTATGTTTACAATCTCATTACAGAAATCAATTAGTATTTAGTTATGAATCATTAGATATGGCACAAAATTCATATGACAAGTTAAAAAATAGAATTGATAATATTAAGAAAAATGCAAACACTTTACAAAATTTAGAATTAAATAGTGATTATATACAAGAATTTAAAAATGCAATTAATGATGACTTAAATACATCAAGTGCATTAACAGTTTTGTATAATACAATTAAAGATAATAAATTAAGTGACAAAGAAAAAATATTATTAATAGAAGAATATGATAAAGTATTATCATTATCACTATTAAATGATGATGAAATAAAATTAAGTGATGATGAAAAGAAAAAAATAGAAGAAATGATAGAAAAAAGAAATAATTTTAAAAAAGAAAAAAAATATGAAGATGCAGACAAAATAAGAAATGAATTAGAAAAAATGGGTATAATATTAAAAGATACAAGAGAAGGTACAAAGTATGAGGTGAAAAAATAATATGGATTTTACTTGGATAATTATTTTAATATCATTAGCAATAACAATACTTGCACAAATTTTTGTAAGCTCAACTTACAGTAAGTATAAAAAAGTTGGCGCAAAAAAAGGCATGACAGGTTTTGAAGTTGCAAAACAAATTTTATCTAGACATGGACTAGATGATATATATGTTGTTGAAACAAGAGGAACTTTAACAGATCATTTTGATCCAAGAAGAAAAACCATAAGATTATCTACAGAAGTTTTTCATGGAACAAGCTTAGCTTCAGTTGCAGTAGCAGCACACGAAGTAGGTCATGCACTTCAATATAAAGATGGGTATAAATTCTTGTTAGTAAGAAATGCTATAATTCCTTTAGTAAATTTCAGTTCCCAAGCAGGCTATTTTGCAATCCTAATATCATTTATATTTGGTTTAACAGATTTATTATGGGTTGGTATTGGATTAGAATTTATAATACTTTTATTCCAACTTTTAACCTTACCAGTAGAATTTAACGCATCAAATAGAGCTAAAAAAGAATTAGAAAAAGAAGGAATATTAAACAGGAATGAATTAAATGGTGTATCATCGATGCTTGGTGCTGCCGCAATGACATACGTTGCAAGTGTACTTACTGCCATACTAGAAATTGCAAGACTTATACTAATTGCTCGTGATAATGATTAAAAAATTAAACTATAATAAATAATAAATTATAGTTTTTCTTTTTTAAAAATGTTAAAATACTTATGAAAGAGAAGTTGATTTTATGGATATTAATAGTTTAAATCCTTTGGAACTTGCTTATATTGGTGATGCAATATACGAAGTAAGGATAAGAGAATATTTAATAAAAAAAGGTATAAGAAAAGTTAATAATTTACAAAAAGAAGCAAAAAATTATGTAAGTGCAAAATCTCAAAGTGAAATATTAAATAAAATGATAGAAAACAATTTTTTAACTAATGAAGAAATAGAAATAGTTAAACACGCTAGAAATTATAAAAGCGTATCTAAGCCTAAAAATACAGATATATTAACATATAAATATGCAACAGGTTTAGAATGTCTTATAGGATATTTATACTTAAATAAAAATATAGAAAGATTAAATCGAATATTAGATAGAATAGTAGAGGTGAGATAAAATGTATGTATATGGGAAAAATGTTGCGAGAGATTTAATAAAAAATAATAAAAAAATACGAAAAGTACTAATTTGGGATGGTTTTAGTGATGAAAATATAATTTTGTCCTTACGAAAATTGCAAATTCCGATTAAATACTTATCAAAAAATGAAATTTCGCAACTTGCAAAAGGAAATCATCAAGGTATAATACTAGATATACCTGATTACACCTACCTAGATTTAGACGAAATTAAAAAAAGTGATAAAGAATTTCCTTTGCTTGTTATGCTAGATCACATAGAAGACCCGCACAATTTAGGTGCGATAATAAGAACATGTGAGTCAGCAGGTGTTGATGGAATAATCATTCCAAAAGACAGAAGTGTAGAAATAAATTCTACAGTTATGAAAACCAGCGCGGGCGCATTAGATAGAGTTAAAATATGCAAAGTGACAAATCTAGCTAATGCAATCGATGAACTTAAAAAAGATGGCTATTGGATTATTGGAACTGATTTATCTGGGGAAGATTACTCTACTATTGATTATAAAATGAAAATTTGCTTAATTATCGGAAACGAAGGAAAAGGTATGAGTAAACTTATAAAAGAAAAATGCGACTTTTTAGCAACAATACCAATGAAAGGGGAAGTTAATAGTTTAAATGCAAGCGTAGCTACAGGTATCATGATATATGAAATATTAGAAAAAAGGAAGTAGTGATAAGCATGCAAAATTATAGGGAATATAATGACTCAGAATTACTATATTTAATTAAAGAAAACGATGAGGTTGCATACAATATTATGTATGAAAAATATAGACCATACATATTTAAATTAGCTAATAAATTTTCTCACACTAAAGAAAAAAATGGAATAGATACAAATGACTTAATAATAGAAGGATATATGGGTTTAGAAAAAGCGATAGAATGCCAACATAAATATAAAAATGTAAACTTTACTAAACTTGTAAGTTTATTTGTAAGTAGATATATGATAACTTTTATAAGAAAAGCTAATTTAAATAAATATAAGTCATTAAATAGTTCTCTATTTATTGAAGAAATTAATCCAGCAGATGGAGAAGCTGATATAATGGAAGTAATTGAAGATAAAAATTCCATAAAACCATTTGATGAGATAATAAATAGTGACCTTAAAAGATATCTTTATAATGAATTATCTCCAAAACTTACAGAAAATGAACAAGAAGTCTTTAAATTATTATTAAATGGTTATGATTATAGAGAGATTTCTAAAATACTAAATAAGCCTTTAAAAAGTATTAGAAATACTATGGATAGAATACATAAAAAAAGTAATAAATATATAAAAATAGACTAATTTTATTTTTAAAAAACCCCATTATTATTGACATTTATAATTTCTTGTGTTAATTTATAGATGTAAACACATGGAAGTGTTTTTTATTTTGAATTAAAATGAGGTGCGATATGAAAAAAATTATTAAATTTTTTAAGGGAATTAAAAAAGAAATATCTCGTGTTAGATGGCCAAATAAAAAAGAAATGGTCAAATATTCAATTGCAACAATTTTATTTATTTTGTTTTTCGCTTTATTTTTCTATTTGTTCGATACAATAGTTGCAATATTAATAGAGTTATTTAAATAGAAGGGGTAGATTTTATGGATAAACAATGGTATGTAGTAAATACTTATTCAGGACATGAAAACAAAGTAAAAGAAAAATTGGATATGCGTATTAATTCAATGGACATGCAACAACATATATTTAGAGTTGTAGTTCCAGAACAAAAAGAAATAGAAATTAAAGATGGAGTTAAAAAAGAAAAAACTAAAAAAATGTTTCCAGGATATGTTTTAATAGAAATGGATATGTCTGATGAAGCATGGTACATAGTAAGAAATACACCAGGTGTAACTGGATTTATTGGTTCATCTGGTAAAGGTGCTAAACCAACACCTTTAATGCCTTACGAAGTCGATAAAGTGCTAAATAGCATGGGATTATCTAGATTAGAAATTGGTAATGAACTTAACGTTGGTGATAAAGTTAAGATTATAGAAGGACCATTCAAATCAATGATGGGTAAAGTTGAAAGTTTAGACCTTAAAAATCAAAAGCTTACTGTATTAATAGATTTATTTGGACAAGAAACACCAGTAGATGTAGAATTAGTACAAATAGAAAAAGCTTAAAAATTATTGAAATATTAAAAAATATGTGTTATTATTTTAAACGCAGCTATATATTATTTATATAGATATAAGTGGGAGGCGCGGATTTTAGCTATTTGAACCACAACGAAAAAAGGAAGGAGAGTGTTTTTCGTGGCAAAACAAATCACTAAAAAAATTAAATTACAAATTCCAGCAGGAAAAGCTACACCAGCTCCACCAGTAGGAACTGTACTTGGACCAGCAGGAATTAATTTACAAGAATTTTGTACAAAATTTAATGATGCAAGTAAAGATAAAATGGGAGATGTTCTACCTGTTGAAATAACAATTTACGAAGATCGTACATTCGATTTCGTACTTAAAACACCACCTGCAGCATTCCTAATTAAAAAAGTTGCAGGAATTAAGAAAGGTTCTAGTAAAGGTGCAAACCATGTAGTTGCAACAATTACTAAAGATCAATTAAAACAAATTGCTGAAACTAAATTACCTGACTTAAATGCTTATACAGTAGAAGAAGCAATGAAAATAGTTGAAGGAACTGCTCGTAATATGGGTGTTGCAGTTAAAGGATTAAATGACAAGGAACTTGCAGAACAAGAAAAAGAAGCAATAGAAGAAGAAAAAGAAATGGCTAAACGTGAAGCAGAACTTGAAAAATCTATGGAAGAACAAGCTAGTGCTACACAAGGTGAAGTTGAAACAAAAGAAGAAGCTACTGAAAGCCAAGAATAATAAACATATAGGTATTTACCTATGTGGGAGGAAAAGTCCGCTTATTTACCACATAAGGAGGTATGAAAATGAAAAAACAAAGCAAAAAATATGCTGCTGCTATTAGTAAAATAGAAAAAGGAAAAGTTTATACTAAAGAAGAAGCTGTTAAATTAGCTAAAGAAACAAGCACATCAAAATTTGATGCATCTGTTGAAGTAGCTATGAAATTAAACTTAGATACTAAAAAATCGGATCAACAATTACGTGGTGCAATTGTACTACCTAATGGTACAGGTAAAAGTAAAAAAGTATTAGTTCTTGCAAAAGGGGATAATGCTAAAATAGCTACAGAATGTGGTGCAGACTACGTTGGAGACGTTGATATGATAGAAAAAATCGAAAAAGAAAATTGGTTCGATTTCGATGTAATAATAGCTACACCTGATATGATGGCTCACCTTGGTAAATTAGGTAAAGTATTAGGCCCAAAAGGATTAATGCCAAACCCTAAAACAGGTACAGTTACAACTGATGTTAGAAAAGCTGTTGAAGATGTTAAAAAAGGTAGAGTTGAATATCGTACTGATAGTTATGGTAATGTTCATGGAATAATTGGTAAAGTTTCATTTGATGAAGCAAAATTATTAGAAAACCTTGATGCATTTGTTAGTGTTATAATTAAATCAAAACCAACAACTGTTAAAGGTGTATATGTTAAAAATATATCAATAGCTACTACAATGGGTCCAGGAATAAAAATAGATATAAACTCATTTGATAAATAATTGAATAATAAAAGGGAATGGTTGAAGTATGGGATTATTTAAAATAAGTTCTAAAAATTATGCAATTGGAAGTATTGCTGTAATACAAAATGGAAAGTATGTTATAATAAGAAAAAACAGATTATTTAGAAAATTAAAAAGACCATTTAAAAATTATTACTATAATGACTGGAAAGATATTAAAAGTAAAAGTATATTTAATATCTATGATAGGTCTGGAAAAATTTCAGCGATTAATCTTGAAACATTAAATAATATAAACGAAAAACTAAAATATATTAATAGGTTTAAAGAAAGAAAAATTGCAAAAGAAATAAATAAATGTAATTATGTTGGCAATAATCCTAAAAATAAAAAAGAAGATAATGATATAGCTTCAGAAAAAGCTTATCAATATATTAAAAAATTAATATAAATTTGAATTGACAAAATATATAAAGCATAATATAATATAAATTGTTTGTGAAGTACCGTAGACAGTAGGGGTGATATGCTTAATAATCCTACCGAGGAACTTAAAGAGAGAAAAGTCTTTAAAGTCTTTATGTGTCTACATATAAAGGCTTTTATTTTACGGTATTTAATAATATATGAGGAGGTGCACTATGGCAAGCGCTAAAATACTTGAACAAAAACAAAAGACAATTGATGAAATCGAAAATAGTGTTAAAAATTCAAGTGCAGTAGTTTTTGTAGACTATAGAGGTTTAACTGTTTCTGAAGTAACAGAACTTAGAAGAAAACTAAGAGAAGTTGATGCAGAATTAAAAGTATACAAAAACACATTAACAAAAAGAGCGTTGGATAGTTTAAAAATTAATCTTGATGAACACTTAACTGGGCCAAAAGCTATTGCTTTCGGTAACGATGTAGTTGCTCCAATCAAAGTTTTAGCAAACTTTGCTAAAGATCATGATGCCCTAGAACTTAAAGTAGGTATCATAGATGGAGAAATATCAGATAAAGAAGCTTTAGACAAACTTGCAACAATACCGTCAAGAGAAGGTTTACTTACAATGCTTGCTGGCGGTTTAATTGGAATCGCAAGAGACTTATCTATTTGTTTAGATTTATATAGTAAACAATTAGAAGGTAATGAATAATTAAATTGTTAACATTTAAAAATAAGGAGGAATATAAAAATGGCAAAATTAACAAAAGAAGAATTTATTAGCTCATTAAAAGAAATGAATTTATTAGAAATTAAAGAATTAGTAGATGCAATGAAAGAAGAATTTGGTGTTGATCCATCTGCAGTAGCAGTTGCAGCTGCACCAGCTCAAGGTGGAGCTACTGAAGAAGGTCCATCAAGCGCAACAGTAGTATTAACAAACTGTGGAGCTAACAAAATCCAAGTAATCAAAGTTGTTAGAGATATCACTGGATTAGGATTAAAAGAAGCTAAAGATATCGCTGATAATGGTGGAAATGTTAAAGAAAACGTATCTATGGATGAAGCTAATGAAATCAAAGCAAAACTTGAAGAAGCTGGCGCAACAGTAGAATTCAAATAGTAACTAACTTAAGCTCGTGAATTTATTCACGGGCTTATAGTCGTTTTAGAAAGGAATTAAATGGAACACTATTTTACAAATAATAATGACCTAAAAAGTAATGAAAAATTAATAAAAATTAAATTTAAAGAAAAAGAATACTCATTTTATACAGATAATGGAGTATTTTCAAAAGATGCTCTGGATACAGGTTCAAGAGTTTTATTAGAAACAATTGATTTTGATAAAATTAAGGGTGACGTGTTAGATGTAGGTTGTGGTTATGGTCCAATAGGAATAATAATCTCTAAAAACACAAAAGCTTGTGTTGATATGGTAGATGTAAATAATAGGGCAATAAATCTTGCAAATAAAAACATTAAACTTAATAATATAGAAAACGCTAAAGCATTTATAAGTGATAGATATGAAAACGTGGATAAGTTATATGACCTAATAATAACAAATCCACCAATAAGGGTTGGTAAAGAAATTTTATATAAAATATTAAAAGAAGCAAAAGATCATTTAAAAGAAAATGGTGAACTATGGTTTGTAATAAACAAACACCAAGGAGCAAAATCGGCAGTAAATGACATGGCTAGTGTGTATAATATTGATGTCGTGAATAAAAATAAAAATTTTTTCATAATTAGAGCCAAAAATGATTGACAATTTGATGTTTCTCTGTTAAGATTATAAATTGGCGACGTATTCTTTTTTTACAAGTTTATGTTCTTTGGATAATTTTTTAAATATGTATAGTTATAGGGGTGAATCAAGTGGCATATAAAATTAAAAAAGTAAATAATAAAAGAGAAAGAAGAAATTTTTCAAGAATCAAGAACACTTATGAACTTCAAGATTTACTAGAGATTCAAAAAAAATCATATCAATGGTTTTTAACAGATGGGATAGAAGAAGTTTTTAACGACTTATTCCCAGTAGAAAGTTTTTCAGGAGAATTATCACTAGAATTTACTGATTATTCTTTTGATGAACCAAGATACTCTATAAAAGAAGCAAAATATAGAGAAACAACTTATGCTGCTCCATTAAAAGTACAAGCACGTCTTTTTAACCATGAAACAGGAGAAGTAAAAGAACAAGAAATTTTCTTAGGTGACATGCCTGTTATGACAGATAGCGGTACATTCATTATAAATGGTGCAGAAAGGGTTATTGTATCACAATTAGTACGTTCCCCTAGTGTTTACTTTTCATCTGCAATTGATAAAAATGGTAGAAGTGTATTTGCATCTCAAATCATACCTACACGTGGTACTTGGTTAGAATTTGAAATGGATGCAAGAGACGTAATATATGTAAGAATCGATAGAACAAGAAAAGTTCCACTTACAACACTTTTACGTGCTTTTGGATTATCTACTTCAGAAGAAATTACAAAAGTATTTGGAGAAAATGAATACATACTAAATACTTTAGCTAAAGACTCAACTAAAAATACAGATGAAGCATTAATTGAAATCTACGAAAAATTAAGACCAGGAGAACCTGCAACATTAGATAGTTCTAAAAACCAATTAATAACTAGATTCTTTGATGAATTTAGATATGACCTTGCAAAAGTAGGCCGTTATAAATTTAATCGTAAATTAGATGTTTGTGATAGATTAATAAACAATGTAATCGCAGAAGATATCATTGTTGATGGTGAAGTTAAGGTCGAAAAAGGAACTTTAATTACTAAAGAATTACTAGAAGAAATAAAACCAATATTAAATAGTGGTTATGGAAATAAAGAAGTATTAATAAATACGGATTTAGATGAACATAATGTAATACAAGAAATCAAAGTATACTCACCATTAAATAAAGAAAAGGTAGTAAGTATTATTGGTAATGATCAATCATTAACAATTAAAAGACTTACAATATCTGATTTTTATGCAGCAACTTCTTATTATTTAAATTTACTAGATGGAATTGGATTTACAGATGAAATCGACCATTTAGGAAATCGTAGAGTAAGACAAGTTGGAGAACTTTTACAAAATCAATTTAGAATTGGTGTTGCTCGTATGGAAAGAGTAATCAGAGAAAGAATGACTACTCAAGAAATGGATACTGTTACACCAAAAACATTAATAAATATAAGACCAGTAACAGCTGCAATCAAAGAATTCTTTGGTTCAAGCCAATTATCTCAATTCATGGACCAACAAAACCCAATTGCAGAACTTACAAATAAAAGACGTTTATCTGCCCTTGGACCTGGTGGTTTGTCAAGAGATAGAGCTGGTATGGAAGTACGTGACGTTAACGCAAGTCACTATGGTAGAATCTGTCCGATAGAATCTCCTGAAGGACAAAACATTGGACTTATAACTTCGCTTGCAAGTTACGCAAAAATAAATGATTATGGATTTATAATGACTCCATATAGAAAAGTAGAAAATGCTAAAATTACAGATCAAGTCGATTACTTAACAGCTGATGAAGAAAAAGATTTCTATATCTCACAAGCTACAATCAATATAGATGATGATGGTAATTTAATGGATAAAACACTTACAGCTCGTTATAGAGAAGAAAACGTTTTAGTAAATAAAGACCAAATCGATTACATAGACGTATCTCCTCAACAAGTTGTATCAGTAACAACAAGTTGTATTCCATTCTTGGAACATGATGATGCTACTCGTGCTTTGATGGGTGCGAATATGCAACGTCAAGCAGTTCCACTAATCAAAACAGAAGCACCAATAGTTGGTACAGGAGTTGAATACATTGCAGCAAGAGATTCTGGTTCAGTTGTTGTTGCTAAAGCTGACGGTGTTGTTGAATATGTTGATGCAAACAAAATAGTTGTTAAAAATAAAGGTGGAAAAGACACATATTACCTAACAACATTCGAAGGTTCAAACCAAGGAACTTGTTACCACCAAAAACCATTCGTTAGCGTTGGTGAAAAAGTAACACGTGGAATGACTATAGCAGATGGACCAAGTACAAACTGTGGAGAATTAGCACTTGGTAGAAACGTAGTAGTTGCATTCATGACATTTAATGGATATAACTATGAAGATGCTGTAATCATGAACGAAAGATTAGTTAAAGATGATGTTTATACATCAATACATATAGAAGACTACGAAATTCAATGTAGAGAAACTAAACTAGGACCTGAAGAAATAACTAGAGATATTCCAAACGTCGGAGAAGACGCAAGAAAAAATCTAGATAGCGAAGGTATAGTAAAAATAGGTACTGAAGTAAAAGAAGGAGACATTTTAGTTGGTAAAGTTACACCAAAAGGAATGGCTGAACTTACTTCAGAAGAAAAATTATTACATGCAATATTCGGAGAAAAAACAAGAGAAGTAAGAGATACTTCATTACGTGTTCCACATGGTGGAGATGGTATAGTTCACGATATCAAAGTTTATACAAGAAAAGATAACGATGAACTACCTGCAGGTGTAAGTAAAGTAGTAAGAGTTTACATCGCACAAAAACGTAAAATCCAAGTCGGAGATAAAATGGCTGGACGTCATGGTAACAAAGGTGTTATTTCACTTATATTACCATCAGAAGATATGCCATATTTACCAGATGGTACACCAGTTGATATTATGCTTAACCCACAAGGGGTTCCATCGCGTATGAATATCGGACAAATACTTGAACTACACTTAGGTATGGCTGCTAAGAAACTTAACTGCTATGTCGCAACACCAGTATTCGATGGAGCTAAAACAAGTGATATCGATGAAATGATGAAAGAAGCAGGAATCGATGATGACTACAAAACTGTTTTATATGATGGTAGAACAGGTGAACCATTCGATAATAGAATAAGTGTTGGTGTTATGTACATGATAAAACTTGCTCACATGGTTGATGATAAACTTCATGGACGTTCAACAGGACCTTACTCATTAGTAACACAACAACCACTAGGTGGTAAAGCACAATTCGGTGGACAAAGATTCGGAGAAATGGAAGTTTGGGCATTATATGCTTATGGTGCAGCTCATACACTTCAAGAACTTATTACTGTTAAATCAGATGACGTAGTAGGTAGAGTTAAAGTATACGAATCAATCGTAAAAGGTAAACCGATAGATCAAGCAGGAGTACCTGAATCATTCAGAGTATTAATAAAAGAATTCCAAGCACTAGGTCTAGATATTTCAATTATCAATAAAGATAATGAAGAATTAGAATTAAAAGACTTAGAAGAAATGGAAGAAAAAGAAGACAATAATTTATCAATAGATGAACTAGAAGATAGTGAACTAAGAGAAAAATTAGCTTTAATCGATCAACTAGCAATCGAAAATAAAAAAGATAAAGATGTTGATGGATTAGAAGACAACCTAGAAGATGATTATGATGATGATGACGATGAAATTGATGAGGAAGAAGAAATAAATGAAGAAGATATTTCGGAAGATTCATTAGAAGGGAGTGATTTTTAATGTTAGAAGTTAATAATTTTGAAGCGTTAAAAATTTCCCTTGCTTCTCCAGAAAAAATAAGATCTTGGTCTTATGGAGAAGTTAAAAAACCTGAAACAATCAATTATAGAACTTTAAAACCAGAACGCGATGGACTATTCTGTGAAAAAATCTTTGGACCTACAAGAGATTTTGAATGTTCTTGTGGTAAATATAAAAGATTAAGATATAAAGGAATAGTTTGTGACCGCTGTGGAGTTGAAGTTACACGTTCTAAAGTTAGACGTGAAAGAATGGGACATATAGAACTTGCTACACCAGTATCACACATTTGGTACTTTAAAGGTGTGCCATCTCGTATGGGATTAGTTCTAGATATGTCACCAAGAGATCTAGAAGAAGTTTTATACTTCGTAAGTTATGTAGTAATTAATCCAGGTATCGCACCACTTGAAAAGAAACAAACATTATCTGACAAAGAATATAGAGCATATTATGAAAAATATGGTGATGGATTCGAAGTTGGAATGGGTGCAGAAGCAATCAAAAAATTACTACAAGAAGTTGACGTTGAAAAAGAACTTAATGATTTAAGAGAAGAACTTAAAGATGCTCAAGGTCAAAAAAGAACTCGTTTAATTAAAAGATTAGACGTATTAGATGCATTCTATCAATCAGGAAATAAACCTGAATGGATGATTATAGAAGCATTACCAGTTATTCCACCAGAACTTAGACCAATGATCCAATTAGATGGTGGAAGATTCGCAACAAGTGATTTAAACGACTTATATAGACGTATTATAAACAGAAATAATCGTTTAAAGAAATTAATAGATTTAGGCGCACCATCTATCATTATCCAAAATGAAAAACGTATGCTTCAAGAAGCAGTTGATGCATTATTCGATAATGGTAGACGTGGAAGAAACGTAACAGGTGCAGGAAATAGACCGCTAAAATCTTTATCAAGTATGTTAAAAGGTAAACAAGGTAGATTTAGACAAAACTTACTTGGTAAACGTGTTGACTATTCTGGACGTAGTGTTATCGTTGTTGGACCTAGTCTAAAAATGTATCAATGTGGTATTCCAAAGGATATGGCACTTGAACTATTTAAACCACATGTAATTCATGGTTTAGTAGAAAAAGAAATTGCAAGTAACATAAAAGCTGCTAAAAAAATGATTGAAAACAAAGACGAAAGAGTATGGGACATAGTTGAAGAAGTTATAAAAGAACATCCTGTATTATTAAACCGTGCACCAACTCTACATAGACTTGGTATTCAAGCATTCGAACCAGTTTTAATAGGTGGTAAAGCAATAAGACTTCACCCACTTGTTACACCAGCATTTAACGCTGACTTTGATGGTGACCAAATGGCTGTCCATGTTCCACTATCAGAAGAAGCTAAAGCTGAAGCAAGAATTTTAATGTTAGGTGCTAATAACATACTTAACCCAAAAGATGGTAAACCAATCGTTACACCATCTCAAGATATGATTTTAGGTAACTACTACTTAAGTATAGAAAAGCCTGGAATCGAAGGTGAAGGTAGAGTATTTAAAAATTCAAATGAAGCATTAATGGCTTATGAAAGAAGAGAATTAACTCTTCATGCTAGAATAGCCCTTCCAGTTGATTCATTTAAATACAAAGTATTTACTGAATCACAAAAAGGTAAATATCTAGTTACAACAGTAGGTAAATTAATATTCAATGAAATACTACCAGATTCATTTGCTTATATAAATGAACCAACAGATGCAAATATTGAAACATTTACACCTAATAAATTCTTTATAGAAAAAGGTAAGAATATACCTGAAGAAATAGCTAAAATGCCTATTACAAAACCATTTGTAAAAGGTACATTAGAAAGTATAATTGCTCAAGTATATAAAAGATATAAAACAACTGAAACATCTATTATGCTTGATAAATTAAAAGATTTAGGATTTAAATATTCTACAAAAGCTGGTATTTCTATGGCTGTTACAGATATAGTAACAAGTTCTAAAAAAGAACAAGTCATAAAAGAAGGCAATGAAATGGTTAAGAAGATCAACAAGCAATTCCAAAGAGGTTTAATTACTGAACAAGAAAGATTCAATAAAGTAATTGCTACATGGAACGATGCTAAAAAGGTTGTTTCTGACGAACTAGAAGAAATCGCAAAAGACCCTAAGAATGTAGATAACTCAATCTTTATAATGATGAACTCTAAAGCAAGAGGTAACATTTCTAACTTTACTCAACTTGCTGGTATGCGTGGACTTATGCAAAAACCAAATGGTGAACCAGTTGAAATCCCTGTTACATCTTCATTTAGAGAAGGGCTATCAGTATCAGAATTCTTCTTATCAACTCACGGTGCTAGAAAAGGTAGTGCAGATACTGCACTAAAAACAGCAGACTCTGGTTACTTAACACGTCGTTTAGTTGACGTTGCGCAAGATGTAATAGTTAAAGAAGATGATTGTGGTACAATTCAAGGTCAAGTTGTAAGAGAATTTATAGATGAAAAATCTAATACTGTAATCGAAAGTTTCTATGACAGAATTGTTGGTAGATATACTAACAAAAAAGTATTAAATCCAGAAACTAAAGAAATGATTATAGATAAAAATGAATTAATCACTGAAAACATAGCAGATAAGATAATTAAAGCAGGAATTGATGCAATAGAAATAAGAACTACTTTAACATGTAAAACAAAAAATGGTGTTTGTAGAAAATGTTATGGTAAGAACCTAGCAACAGGTAACATTGTTGAAACAGGTGAAGCAGTAGGTATTATGGCTGCTCAATCTATTGGTGAACCAGGTACTCAATTAACCATGAGAACATTCCATACCGGTGGTGTTGCAGGTGATGATATCACTCAAGGTCTTCCTCGTGTTCAAGAATTATTTGAAGCTAGAAATCCAAAAGGTAAAGCAACTATTGCTGAAATCTCTGGTAAGATTACAAAAATTGAAGAAGCTAATGGTAAGTGGAAAGTATACATCAAAAATGATGTTGAAACAAGAGAACACATTACACTTTATGGAGCTAAACTTCGTGTAGCTAAAGGACAAGAAGTATCTGCAGGTGAAAGATTAACTGAAGGTGCAATAAGTCCAAAAGAATTATTAGCTGTTACAGACCCTATAACTGTACAAGATTATATCTTAAAAGAAATTCAAAAAGTATATCGTTCTCAAGGTGTTGATATAAGTGATAAACATATCGAAATCATAGCTCGTAGAATGATATCTAAGATAAGAATTAGTGATGGTGGAGATACAGAAATATTACCAGGATCATTAATCTCAATCAATGAATTTACTGAAGCTAATAAAGAAGTTATACTAGAAGGTAAGAAACCAGCTACAGGTAGACCAATCTTACTTGGTATTACTAAGGCATCTCTTGAAACTGATTCATTCTTATCAGCTGCATCATTCCAAGAAACAACAAGAATACTTACTGATGCATCTATAAAAGGTAAAGTAGATAGATTACAAGGCTTAAAAGAAAACGTTATTATTGGTAAACTTATTCCAGCAGGAACAGGCGCAAAACAATATTCAAATGTTGATTTTGAACTTACTACAAACTACAATGATGACGAACCAATAGAAGCATTAGAAGATCAATTACTTGCTGATTCAAGTGATGATGAAATAGTTGTTAGTAATGATGACGAAATCAAAGAAGAAACTAAAGAAGAAAGTGAAGATTAATCATTTTCTTCTTTTTAAAAAATACCTAAGATTTTTTCCTAGGTACTTTTATAATTTGTCATAATGTGTCCACATTCTGATTATGTGTATTTCCTTTTTTTCCTCACAAACTTCATAAACTATTCTATGTTGTCGATTAATCCTTCTAGAATATAATCCATTTAAATCCCCAGTTAATTTTTCATATGATGGTGGATAACAAAAAGGATTTTCACTCATCAATAATAGAATATTTTTACAATTTTTATCCAATCCTGAGCTTTTTAATTTAGATTTATCTTTTGTTGCTTGCTTAGAAAACTTTATTATGTATTTATTACCATTCTTCATTTGGGTCAAACTCCTCGGCTTCTTCCCACTTTTCATTTTTACGAATTTCATTAATGTTTTCAACTAATCCTGGTATACTAGATAAAGCTAAAGTTTCTTCTATATTTTTCCACTCTTCTTCAGAAATTAATACAGCATTTTTACCTTTGTTATTTACAATAGTAATTGGATTATATCCTATATTTACTTCGGATACTAAACTATATAAGTTTTGTCTAGCATTAGTTATATTTATAGTACTCACATTTATCACCTCATATATATTTTAACGTACTTTATTACGTACGTCAAGTGTCTAATATTATTATATGATATTTATTAAAAAAAATACGCAAAATAATAACATATACATGATATTTATTGAAATAAATATCATAAAAAAGTTCAATTTGCTGGATACCATAAATAAAGGATTTATCGGTTTAGTGACAAGTTTAAAAATATTTTTTCATCTTGTCGGGTATTTTCTTGAATTTTACCCTACATTATGCTAAAATGATAAAGAGGTGAAAAACAATGATTTATTCATATAAAGAACTTTTAGAAAAGTATGGTACTAGATACAATATTAAGAAAGCAATTGATAATAAAGAAATATATAAAATTGAAAATGGAATTTATTCAAATAAAAAAATAGTTGATCCAATAATTCTTTATTCTAAAAAATACCCATCAG
>CANQLF010000062.1 GCA_947624635.1 uncultured Bacilli bacterium
CATGAATATTAGAACCAGTAATTTTTTTATAACCATCACTTGTTATATGTTTAATATCCAATATTACTATATCTATATAATCTAATAGTTCTTCATAATTATTTCCTACACCTGCAGTATCTAAGCAAATATTAATATTTTCTTTTTTTAATAACTTACAACACTCTAATACAAACTTCGATTGAACAAGTGGTTCTCCACCTGAAAAAGTAACTCCTCCATCACTCCCGTAATAAGGTTTAAATCTTTTTATTTTTTCTACTAATTCTAAAGGTGTGTATTCTTCTTCACAGTTAATTTTCCATGTTTCAGGATTGTGACAAAATACACACCTTAGATTACAACCTTGCATAAATATGACTGTGCGTATCCCAGGACCATCAACTAGCCCCATACTTTCAATCTTATTTATATAACCTATCATTATAAACTTTCATGGAAGGTTCTATTTATTACTTCTTGTTGTTGTTTTTTTGTAAGTCTATTAAATCTTACTGCATAACCAGATACACGTATTGTAAGTAGTGGATATTTTTCTGGGTTGTTCATCGCATCTATTAATGTTTCTCTATTTAATACATTTACATTTAAGTGATGTGCACCTTTACTAAAGTATCCATCCATTAATGTGACAAGATTTTTAACTCTTTTATCATCACTTTCACCTAATGAATTTGGAATTATACTAAATGTATTAGATATACCATCTTTACAACATTTACCGTATTCTAATTTTGCAACTGAGTTTAATGATGCGATCGCACCACTTTCATCTCTACCATGCATTGGGTTTGCTCCTGGCGCAAAAGGTGAGCCTGCTTTTCTTCCATCAGGTGTTGCACCTGTTTTTTCGCCGTATACTACATTTGATGTTATAGTAAGTACTGACATAGTAGGTTCTGCATCTCTATATGTTTTATGTTTTTTAAGTTCACTAAATATTTTTTCAAGTATTTCTTTAGCTATATTATCTACTCTATCATCATCATTACCATATTTTGGGTAATCACCTTCTATTTCAAAATCTATAGATATTCCATCTTTATCTCTTATAGGTTTTACTTTTGCATATTTTATTGCAGATAATGAATCAGTTGCGACTGATAGTCCTGCAACACCGTATGCCATATATCTATGTACATCAGTATTATGTAGAGCCATTTGTCCTGCTTCATAAGCATATTTATCGTGCATGTAATGAATTATATTCATTGCATCAGAATATATTTTGGCAACATTCTCTAACATTTTAAAATAAGAAGATTTAACTTTATCATAATCTAATACTTCATCATCCATAATGTCGAAGCCATCTATTACTTTTTCTTTTTTCATTTCATCTATTCCACCATTAATAGAATAAAGAAGTGATTTAACTAAGTTACAACGAGCTCCGAAAAATTGCATATCAACTCCAACTCTCATTGCAGATACACAACAAGCAATTGTATAGTCATGTCCATAAATAGGTCTCATTATATCATCGTTTTCATATTGTATTGCATCAGTTTTAATACTCATATGTGCACAATATTTTTTGAAGTTTTCTGGTAATTTAGTACTCCATAAAACTGTCATGTTTGGTTCTGGTGCAGGATCTAAATTGGTTAATGTGTGAAGTATTCTATATGATGTTTTAGTAACCATACTACTTCCTTTATCATTTATACCACCAATTGAACATGTAACCCATGTGGGATCTCCTGAAAATAATTCATCGTATTCAGGTGTTCTTAAATGTCTTACTAGTCTTAATTTAATAACAAATTGATCTATTAATTCTTGAATAGATTCCTCATCTATTAATCCATCAGCTAAATCTCTTTCAAAATATATATCTAAAAATGCATCAACTCTACCTAAACTCATTGCAGCTCCATTGTTTTCTTTTACTGCAGCTAAGTATCCAAAATATAGCCATTGTATAGCTTCTTTACTGTTTTTCGCAGGTTTAGAAATATCAAAGCCATAAGAAGATGCCATATCTTTTATTTCTTTTAAAGCTCTATATTGCATTGATAACTCTTCTCTAGTTCTTATTAAATCTTCTGTCATTTCACCTTTATATAAATTATCCCATTCATATTTTTTCTTTTCCATAAGATAATCTATACCATATAAAGCAACTCTTCTATAATCACCTATAATTCTTCCACGACCATATGCATCAGGTAAACCTGTAAGTAAACCTACATGTCTTGCTTTTCTAATTTCAGGAGTATATGCATCAAATACACCTTGATTATGAGTTTTCCTATATTCATTAAAATATTTATCTACATCTTTATTTAATTTATATCCATATGCATCTAATTCACTATAAACCATGCGAATACCACCATAAGGATTAACTATTCTTTTTAGTGGCGCATCTGTTTGAAGGCCAAAAACCACTTCATTATCTTTATCGATATATCCTGGTTTAAATGAATTTATACCAGACATATTATCTACATCGATATCTAGGACATGACGAGCTAATTCTTCTTTTAAAAGACGAGTACACTTACTCCATACTTTATCAGTTTTTTCTGTTGTACCAGATAAAAATTCTTCATTCCCATCATATGATTTATAATTTTCTTGAATGAAATTAGATACATTAATTTCATCACACCAAACACCTTTTTTAAAATTTTTCCATTCTTCCATCATGATTATACATCTTCTTTCTATTGTCTTTATACCTATCCCATTATAACACACTTTTCTTATAGAACAAATAGATAAAATTTATTTAACTTAACTTTTTTTCTTATAGAAAAATATAGAAAAAAGTTCAAATTCTAAATGAGAATCTATAGCAACTTTTTTCTAAATATTTAAATCAACAATACTTTTATTCGATAACTAAACCAAATCTAAAATTACCGCGACCCCATGTGTTTCCACGGAAGTCATTATAAGAATAGAATATTCCACCTTTACCACCTGATTCATCAGCATAACCACCTCTCTCAGACCATCCTTTAGATGGATCTACAAAAGCAGGATAATCACTATACCATCTTTGCGTTTCCCAAGTAGCGTCCCCTAACATTACATTACCTTTAAAATTTTTAGAAGTTAATTTATCATAATATTTAGTTTCAGGTAAAATGTTAAAACCTGAATTTGATATCAAATTTGAATGAATAGACATTACTTCATCTATAACTCCACCATGCATATCATATATTCCATATATTGTACCACTAGTTGAAGCTCCTGTTGCAGAAATTACTGATTCAGGATTTTTTTCATTTGTACAAGAAGATTCATCACATATTATTCCATTATACATATATGATTTTTTACTTGAAGTTTTATTTGGCATTCCGCTACTTCTTCCAGTTACAGTAGTACTACGTACTATAGTAGCAGTATTTATATATATTTCTTTGTTTATGTCATTATAATTGGGATTTCCTTTTTTCCCATATTTACTTTGAGATAGATAAGCAGCTGCTCCCCATTCTGTATTTTTTATTAAGTGTGATTTAACATTATTTGATAATCCATATTCACTATTTCCAATATATTTAATTTCACCTGTTTCATTATTGAATTCTTCTCCCGAAATTTTTAGTGCAGCATCAAAAGCATCTTTGGCATTAAGGGTAACTATTGATGCTTTTTCAGGTAAAATTTGTGGACTATTTGATGTTCCGGACATTTCAAATTTAGAAAACCACATTCCTGTTAGTTCAACATCCCATCCACCTATATCATATGATTCTTCATTGTAAACTGTACTTCCATCTCTAAATGCTGAATGGGTATAATAGTTTTTGTTTGTTCCATCATCTTTTATTCCATTTCTATACG
>CANQLF010000063.1 GCA_947624635.1 uncultured Bacilli bacterium
CAACATCCGAATCCAGAGCGGTTTCATTCTGCAATAGCTTTTCAATAGCTTTGATGGTGCTGTCAAACCTCTCTGTAATATAGAGATAATTAACAATTCCAACCCTTCCATTCAGATCCATACTCAAATCTTCATCTCGAAGAGTGTTATCAAATTTATTATCCCTCAATGTAAAATAAAGTCCGGTATTGTATAGAAATTTTCTATACACAGAGAAATAATACATAAATGTATTTCTCTTATATATTTTTTCTTCTACATCTATTCCCAAGACGACAAGAGTCGATATTTCATAAAGATATTCTCTAAATGCGGTATCTAAACCGAGAAGGCTTATTCGCCTATCTTGAAATTTTCGGTTATTAAGAAGTTCTATCGCATCCCTTAAAGCTATTTCTAATACTTCTAGTTCTTTATTCACTTCTATTCTTATTGCTTGAAATACTTTTTTTGCTGGATGTGATTTTCTTTTCCTTTTTTCAGGCACTGAATCTTTTATAATATCAACCAATTCTAGTGTTGTTTCTATTTTCTTTTCATTTCTTTTCTTTACTATGTTTTTTGCGATAACTTTCGCATATTCTTCTTCACCATATTTATAGAATATGTTAATTAATTCATCTTGAGTGTAATTATTTACTACATCATAAGCTGTGATTCCTTTGGTATTATCCATTCTCATATCTAGTTTAGCATCTTTTTGATAGCTAAAACCTCTATCATCTATATCAAGTTGTGGACTAGATACTCCAAGATCAAATAATATACCATCAATTTTATTTATATTAAACTCACTAAGAGATTTTTTCAAGTTTACGAAATTTGTATTAATTATTTTATAATTTCCACCAATTTCGTTTAAAACTTTATTGCTTTCTGATATTGCCATAGTATCAGCATCAAAGGCGAAAAGACAACCCCTTGTTATTCGCTTTAAAATTTCTTTACTGTGCCCAGCAAAGCCCAATGTAGCGTCGATGTAGATACCGTCTTCTTTGATATTTAAACCGTTAATCGATTCGTTAAGTAATACACTAATATGTTTCATTTAAACACCTATATTACTTTCAAATAGATTTTCTGCGATATCAGATAAGTTATCTTGATTTAAAGTTAAAACTTGTTCCCATGACTCTTTAGACCATATTTCTATACGATCATTTACGCCTATTACTATGCATTCCTTTTTTAATCCTGCATAGTCAGCCAACGGAGCTGAGATATTTATACGACCTTGACGATCGAATTCACACTCAGTGGCACCCGATAAAAAAAACCTTAAAAATGCTCTCGCATCTTTCTTTGTGAAAGGTAGTGTTTGTAATTTTTCTATGATTTTATTCCATTCATTGATTGGATAAACAAATAAACATCCGTCTAAGCCTCTTGTAACTATAAATTTCTCACCTAATTCATAGCGAAATTTAGAAGGAATAGTTAATCTATTCTTATCATCAATATTGTGATGATATTCTCCCATCAACATAAAATCACCCCACTTTTCACCACTATTCACCACTGAACAACATTATAATACTACAATTGGGATGAAATTGCAATAGGAAAAATGTCTACTTTACACATAAAAAGCAAACTTTTTATAGTCTGCTTAATATTTAAATAAATAATAATTTTTCTTACCCTTTCTCACTACTATATATTCATTATTTATTGCGATACTTTTATTTATCATAAAATTTTCTGAATTAATCTTATCACCATTAATACTAATTGCATTATTACCTACAAATTCTCTAGCTTCTCTTTTACTAGATACTATTTTATTATCAACTAATAAATCAATTATATTAACTTCACCTGATATATTAAATGATGGTACATTAGATAATCCTTCTTCTAACTGTTTTTTAGTTAATTCTTTTATATTTCCACTAAATAGTGCTTGACTTATTTTTTCTGCACTATCATATTCATCTTTGCCATGTAAGAAAGTTATAACTTCACGAGCTAGGGCTTTATGGGCTTTTCTTAGATGTGGTTCAGTTTGATTAGATTTTTCTAATTCTTTTATTTCATCAACTGATAAGAAAGTTAAGAATTTTAAATAGTCTATTACTTTTTCATCTTCTACATTAATTAGAAATTGATATAATTCGTAACTTGATGTTTGATTTTTATCAAGCCATACTGCATTTCCTTCACTTTTACCAAATTTAGTACCATCTGCTTTTGTTAAAAGTGGCATTGTAAATGCATAAGCTTCTTTTCCTAATTTTTTTCTAATTAATTCTATACCTGCAGTAATATTACCCCATTGGTCTTGACCTGCAACTTGAAGTGTACATTCTCTAGTTTCATATAAGTGTAAAAAATCTAGTGCTTGAATTATCATATAAGAAAATTCAGTATATGTTATTCCACTATCAAGTCTTCTTTTTACTATATCTTTATCTAACATATAATTAATATTAAAATATTTACCATAATCTCTTAAGAAATCTATAAAATTGATATCTTTACACCAATCATTATTATTAACTACTTCAAACCCGAATATTTTTTCAGCTTGTTCTTTTAAACATTTAAAATTATGATCTACTTCTTCTTTAGTAATCATAGGTCTTTCACTACTAGGTTTAGGATCTCCTATAAGACCAGTTGCGCCACCTACTAATAATATTGGATTATGTCCAGCATCTTTTAATCTTTTAGAAATTAGAAAAGATGAAAAATGCCCAATATGCATACTATCTCCTGTAGGGTCTGTTCCAATATAAAAAGTAAGACCGCCATTATTTAATTTTTCAATTAATTCAGGACTACTTATATCATTTATTAGCCCTCTCCATTTTAATTCATCATATAATTTCATATATATTCCTCCTTTATTAAAATAAATAGATATCTATAATATAAGGACGAATTATCGCGGTACCACCTTATTTCATAGATATCTATGCTCTTTTATTTTTAACGAAATAAACCGATTTAGTTCAAAATTTGTAATTCATTATTAGATGTTTATTAGTTTACACCAACCACTAACTCTCTTCTAAAACATATTAATAACTAATATAATTTCTCACAACTAATTACAAACAAATATTACAATAAAATATATCTTTTGTCAACTACCTTATAGCAATGAAGCAATGATTGTCAGGTATGATTAATCTGTGATAATGTCTTAAGTGTTATACCTGGAAAATGTCCCAGATATAATATATAATATGTCACCAGAGGTGACAAATATGAGAAAGACAGAATTAAGAATGAAAGAAAAGAAAAATACAAAATATAAAAATAGTGAAATCATTAGTACTAGGCGATCTTTTTCACTATTTTTTAAATATACTATCTCATCCAATGATCCATGGATTTTTTTCTGTTCCTGGTAAATGTTCAGAATCCTTATTATATGTAAATGGTACATCTGCTTTTATTGTTATAACTGGACGAGCCGCCGCAGTACTCGAGCCAGAGACGTTGTTGTCGTACAGGATGCCAGGGTTCCAACTGAATGCACGAGCGGAAGAGTACGGCGAAATTGTCCAAAAATATGTTTTATTGTTTAAATAAGTTGTGTTATCTGTTACACTTTTGCTGTATAAGGCTCCCGCATATATCATTTCATCAGCACTTATTAATCCCGCTTT
>CANQLF010000064.1 GCA_947624635.1 uncultured Bacilli bacterium
TATTACTTGACCAAATAGCTTTTGAACTTCAGTAAGTCCTTTATTATTGTGCCTTTTAATAATTAAGTAATCATCTACAAAACCAATAAAGGCATAAGATAAAAACACAAATAAGACTATAAGCAAATTAGTAGTTATTTCTATTTTACCCATGAAATACAATAGAAACATTGTTATAACAGTAGGTATTATGAATATTAAACCACCCATAGTTGGAGTTCCTATTTTTTTTCTATGTGCATCTTCCATATATATACTCAAAGTTTGTCTAACTTTTAATTTTTTTAATAATGGAATTAATATTAGACCAAGTACTGTTGCAAGTAAAAATCCAATCATTATTGATAATACTGTTTTAGTTAATAGTAACATATTTTATTTCACCTTACCTATGTAGTTTAGTGCACATTCTTTGTCATCATGATGATATTTAACACCTTTTATTATTTGATAATCTTCATGTCCTTTACCTAATATTAATAACACATCATTATCTTTTAACATGTCTATTCCTTTATGTATAGCCTCTACCCTATTTTCTAATATTATATAATTTTTATTTTCTAAATTATTAGTCATATCTTTTATTATTTCAAGTGGATCTTCACTTCTTGGATTATCACTAGTTATTATTACTTCATCTGATAAATCTGTCGCACATTTTGCCATTAAAGGTCTTTTAGTTGTTTCTCTATCTCCTCCACAACCTACTATTGTATATATCCTTCCTTTTGTATATTCTCTTACACAATCTATTACGTTATATACAGCATCAGGTGTATGTGCGTAATCTACTATAATTAGTGAATTATTGTATTTTATAGTATCCATTCTTCCGGGAGGATATTCTAATGTTTCTACTATTTTTTTAATTTCTTCAATTTTATACCCTAAATCATGTAATATTATTATTGTACCCATTATATTATGTATATTATATTTACCAAGTAATTTAGTCTTAAACTCTTCTTTCCTACCATCTATTTCACATGTGAAAATTGTATTATAATTTTCATATTTATAATCTATTAAGTGATACAATGAATCATTAAAACCAAATGTTATATTTCTTGAATTTTCATTTATTATTTTTTTATAATTTTCATCATCTACATTTATTATAGAAGCACCATCTTTTTTAACCATTGTAAATAGTTTTTTCTTAGATTCTATATAGTTTTCAAAGGTTTTGTGGAAATCTAAGTGATCATCTGTTATATTTGAAAATATTGCATAATCAAATTCTAGTGTATCTACTCTACCTAAAGCAAGTGCATGACTACTAACTTCCATTATTACATATTCACAATTATTTTTTTTGCATTCAAGCAACATTTCATACATATCTTGTATTTCAGGTGTAGTGTTATCTAAATCTCTTACTTTACCATCTATATAAAAACCTATTGTTCCAATATAACCACATTTTTTATTTAATTTTTTAAATGCTTGATATAAAAGATAACAACTTGTAGTCTTACCATTAGTTCCTGTCATTCCAATTAAATGCATATTTTTAATTTTGTCATAATAATTATTATATAAATATTCTCTTAAATATTTATATGTGTCATTTACTACTGTAGTTTTAACACTAAAACTTCCATGTTCACAAACTATTTCTTCTGCACCACGATTTATAGCATCTTCTATATAATCATGGCCATCTCTATTTATTCCTTTTATTGCGATAAAAGTATCTCCTTTTTTAACAAGTCTTGAATTAGTTTTAATTTTTAACATAGCTTTTCCACCCACCTATTAATTTATATGTGTAATTTATTATAATTAGTAATAAACTTTTATCCAAAACAATTATATCATACTTAATAATCTTTAACTAATTTTTATTAAAATAATACATCTACTTTACATATTTTAAAGTAAGTTATTTTTATATACATTAACTAATTCATCAAATGAGCAATAACCTACATTTGCAGGGGATGTGGATGGCAAGTAAATACCCTCAATTAATACGTCTTTATAACAATATTTTTTATATAATTGATTAGCTTTTTTCCCAGTTGTAAATATCTTAGTAATATTTGTATTTTTAATAAGTTTTTTAATGTCATTTACTTTAATATTTTTAATACTACTATCACTCGATCCATTTATTTCACACTCTTTTATTACATCATATAAAGCAATTTTATGTTTGTTTAAAAATATTTTTTTATCTTCTATTGTTTTAGGTTCTTCTTCATTATAAACTTTAGATAAAACTTTCCAAAATTTATTTTGTGGATGTGCATAGTAAAAACCTAGTTCTCTAGATTTTACTGATGGCATTGAGCCAAGTATTAATATTTCTGAATCATTATTTATATAAGCTTCTAATTCATGTTTAACTTTTTTCATGCTAACCTCCAAAAGAAAAAAGTGCATATAACACACTTTTTTAATTATTAATAGTAAGATTTGTAATAAACATTACCTGAGTATAATCCAACCCATGTTCTGTATATGTTTTTAACTTCACCAGCATTACTACATACACCAAGCATTGAGTCTAGATCATTATCACAACCATTTTTACAGTAAAATTCAACTTTATCTAGTGTTCCAGCATAATTATCTTTATCATAGTAATATGTTGGATGATTATCAGGGTTATTTACCATTTGTCCATTTGATGTATCAGTAGAAACATATGTCCATCCTGCAAGTCCAGTAGATCCGACATTGTCACATCTATATGTGTATCCAACAGTGTTTTCCCATTCATATCTACTAATGTACTTGGTTGAAGCATTGTTATTTCCATAATAGTTATTATTTCCGTAATAATCATTATAATTATTATTATAATAGTTATTATTATTTTCATAATAATCATCATAGTAATTATCATTGTAATAATAATCATCATCTTCAATTGTAACTATTTTAGAAATTGAACCACCGATATCATTTTCTGTTTCGGCATAATAAATCAACACATAAGTTCCAGGCACATTAATATTAACAGATCCACTTATTCTTTTAACATTTAATTTTTTGTTTGAAATTGGATCTTTTGCTGTTGGAACAGTTATGTTAGAAGTTTTACATTTAGTATCTCCAACATCACATTTTTTTTCACCATAATTTGTCCAAATTGGTCCTTTTAATTTTACAAGTGTAGCATTATTTTTATCTCTTACTACAACTGTTGAAGTAACAGTTTTGCAGTTATTAGAATTATTATAACTACATGCCATAAATACTACTGAATAAGAACCAATAACATCTGTATCAACATCATTATAAACTATTTCAAGTTTACCAGTATATGATTCTATAAGGCTCATAGGTCTAAAATTTGAATATTGATCTATAGTTTTTGTTTTTGTGTAATATATAGTTGGTTTTTCATCATAATAATCATTATAACTATTATATGAGTAATTATCATAATAATAATTATTATAATCATCATAGTAATAATCATCATAATAGTAGTCATCATAATAATTATCGTAGTAATCATCATTATAATATTCACTAGAATAATCATCATAGTAATAGTCATCATAATAATCATCATAATTATAACCACTAAGATTTCTAGTTGATTCTGTTTTTATGTTAGTATTAACTTTAAAGTCTTTTTGGAAATAAACCATATATCCAGCAAATACAGCAAATAGCGCTAATAAAATAATGCCAATTCCTTCACTAGATTTAATTTTTTTTATGAATTTTTCCATACAAACACTCCCTTTCAGCATATATTCTAGCATTTTTTTTAAAAAAAGCAATTGTTTTTTCTATTTTTTATACAAAAATAAAAGAATATAGATAAATTCTATACTCTCTTTAATCAAATTTATTTAGTAAATACTTTTTTAGCACTTACTCCTACAACACCAACACCTAATATTGCAAGTACAAAATATAACATTGCATTATCTCCAGTTTTAGGATTTTTTGTAGTATCTCCTTTACCTGTTACTGTTGTAGATGTTACTGCATTTGGATCAATTACTTTTCCATTTTGTAATTTATATCCTTCAGCAACATATTTAGTTACATCAGAAGAAAAGCTTCCTCCTTTAATAAATGATGTTTTAACTACTCCTTTAATATCATCTTGTCCTTCAGCACTTATAAATGTACCAGCATTTATAGCGATAGTATTTATAGCTGTAGATTCTTCATCATCTTCATCTTTATATTCTAGGATTGCTGAATTTGATGTACTAGTATATTCTCCACCGTTAATGTTTAAATCAATTAAACCAGCATATGGTGGATTATTTGATTCTATTTGTATAGCTGCACCTGTAGATGCAAATCCACTTCCTGCTGCTTCACCTTCAAATGCTTCTTCTAGAGTTCCTGTTACTTTAGTACCATTTAATGTTAAAGCACCAGATTTTGTAATGATACCAGTTGAACCAGAAATTGTAGCTTTACCTGCTGTAATTACAGAATATCCTGCTTGATAAATTCCTGTACCATCTGATAGTCCACTAGTTAATACTGCACCATCTTTGATATCGATAATTGGAGCATATGTAGTGTTTTTAATAGTACCATGTATTGTTAATGCTGC
Source organism: uncultured Bacilli bacterium (assembly GCA_947624635.1). Classification (GTDB taxonomy): domain Bacteria; phylum Bacillota_I; class Bacilli_A; order RF39; family UBA660; genus SIG205. The sequence goes on from CANQLF010000064.1 coordinate 4,544, forward strand.
TCCTGCAACACTTTGTGATTTAGTATTATTTAATGTACCTTCTATTGTAACTTTAGTTCCATAGTTTACTTGTTTGCTTCCTGATAATAAACCAACTATTACTGGGTTTATACCTTCTACTGTTACATTTTTTCCAATAGTAAGGTCTGTTTGAGATTCAACTTCATCATCTGAACCTTTAACGAAAATTACTCCTGCAGTACTAGAGGTATTTTCATTAACTATTTTACCTTTTGTTGCATCTCCATTATTTACAATTTTTACAACACCGCTTTTAACATTAAAAACACGATCCGTTGAGCTATTAGTAATATTGAAACCATTTAAATCTATAGTGATTGTTTTACCAGCGTCAGCTTCAATATCTACTACACTTCCTAATGTTACATCTTTTTGTAATACTATTGTTCCTCCAGTTGTTTTAGCTGAAGTAACAGCAGTAGCTAAACTTTGTGCGACTCCATCATTAAGTTTTACTTCGTCGCTATCAGCACTAACACTTCCAATACCTACAAATCCAGTTAAAGCAAATACTGCAAGTGCTAAACATGTAGTCAAAAATTTTTTCATAATATTTCTCCTTTCTTTTGACTTAATGAAATGTACTACCTTGATATTTTACATTTCTACTATAATTGTATTAATTTAAAATACTAAAGTCAATCCTATTATGAAAAAAACGATAAAATATTTTTATTATTTTACATTTTATCACAGTATATAGCTGTTACTAATTTTTATTATTCTATTGATATCCTGTCTTATATAAAAACAGTGTTTAAAAGTCAAAAATCAAATTTGTTTTAATCATGTATAATATTAATAAATTTAATTTTTACAACAATGGTTTTTATGTTTTGATTTAAATAACTACTAAATATTATTATAAGTGTTAATAAAATAATTTTTAAAATTAGTATTTAAAAGTAAAAGAAAAAATACTACCATTTTCTGGGTAGTATTTTGTATTACTTATTATTTAGAAAATACTTTTTTTGCAGTTAATCCTGTAACACCTAAACCTAATATTGCAAGCATAAAGAATATCATTGCATTATCTCCAGTTTTAGGATTTTTTTCTGATCCTTTTGCTGCAATTTTTTCAAATATTGCAGTTACATATACATCATTATCTGGCATTGTGAATTTTCCATCTTTAACTTCTATTTCAGTATTACCAGAAGATACTTTTACATTTTTTAATTCATAACCATTATCAGCTATAGTTTTAATAGTTACTTCATCATCAGCTAATGCAGTTGTTTTTGATAATTCAACTGTACCATTTTCTGAAATTACGTTTATAACATGTAATGTTTTATCATCAGAATTTTTTATTGTACCTTTATTGTTAATAGTACCATAATTTTTGATATTAGCGCTACTTCCAAGTTTGATACCCGCACCACTATTAATATTTAAAGTAACGTTTTTAGGAATTACTATTTCTTCATTTACTTCAATTTCACTATTAATTATAACTTCTGATACATCAGATGATTCTAGGGCTTCTTTTAATGTTGGATAGTAAACACTCTTATCTCCTACTTTTGAAGAAACATCAAAATTTGATTTATGATTCATTACTATAGTTTCATATTTACCATTATTTTCTATCATTAAAATGCTAGGTTTTTCATTAATGTAGAAACGATAATTTTCTCCATAATTATCACTAGTTATTGTTTTACCAGTAAGCCTTCCTAAATTAGTTTGAATAGTTATTCCACCATTTGATTTATCTGTAACATTAACCCAATTACCTGATGCATCTTTGTATTGAATTTTCAAGTTTACATCCCAAAAAGTAGCATAATCAGATTCATCTTCACTTTCTACTTTTGTTTTTAAATTATCAATTAAATTCTTGTCAACTTTTTGTCCTATTTCAAGATCATCAACATATTTTTTGTATTTTCCACTTGCACCATCTATTGTTGGAGATAATTTGTAGTAGAAAACACCTAAACTAGCTTCACTATTAGAATTTCCTGGATGTTGTGCTAATACAGTATCAATTAAATCTTTATCTATTGTTACTGTAGTCGTAAATTCATTATAATCATAACCATCACCTAAATCATGATAAGTTACTCCACTAAATGTAGTTTTTCCACTTAATTCTGATGATAAATTTATTTTACTTGCGCTTAAATCACTTGCGCTAACACTTCCAACACTTACCATGCCAGTTAAAGCAAATACAGAAAGTGCTAAACATGTAGTCAAAAATTTTTTCATTATATTTTTCTCCTTCCTTTTGACTTACTACAAGATTATTATTTTCTCTTGTAATTTTACTTTAAATCAAAATTTATTATAAGTCAATTAATTATACAAATTTAGATTTTGTTTGACACTAGAAAATATAATAATAACCCCAAGTATTGCTTATAAATACTTGAGATTATTTCTATTTACTCATTTACAGTTTTTTTAATTTTTAAATTATATATATCATTTTTATAATAAGATATAGTTTTAGATAAAATTATAGTTACTGGTAGTGCAATTATAATTCCCATTATTCCAAATAATGCACCTCCTGCAAATACTCCAAATATTGTTATTATTGGGTGAATATTATTTGTTTTACCATATATTCTAGGTGACCAGAAATATCCGTCGACATTAGGAAGTACTAGTGCAACTATCAAAGTTAAGATAAATAACTTTGGACTTACTACTAGTGCAGTAATAAGTGCGATGATATTAGTAAATATTCCACCAAAGTAAGGAATAATAGTTGTAAATGATGCAAGTATTCCAAGAATTAAGAAATATGGATGACCTATTAAATAAAATACTAAAGTGTATTCTATTAATTGTACAAATATGTATTTTGCAAGACCTACACAATAATTTTTCATTTCTATATCAAGAGACTTTACATAGTTAAATGTTTTATTTCCTTTTCTTTTGAAAAAATCTTTTACTTTACTTCTTATATTATCCATATCAGTAAGAAAATATATACCTGTAAAAAATGAAATAACAACAGTTGTAAATAATCCGATAGAAGCATTAATAATATTAAATGCACTATCACTTATAAATTTACCTAAATCTAAGACTATATCATTTAAATTAGAAAAACTTTTTTGAATATAATTTAAATCTAAATCGTAAGTTTTAGATATATCTTGTATAAATTTAATAGAACTAGATATTAAATTAACTACTTGATCATATACAAGTGGAACAAGTAAAGCTATAATTAAACTTATAAATCCTATGACTAATATAATTATAATACCTATTCCAAGCCATTTAGGTAAACCCTTTTTTTCTAAATATTTTAAAAATGGATAACAAACATAAGCAAATGCAAAAGCAATTACAA
>CANQLF010000065.1 GCA_947624635.1 uncultured Bacilli bacterium
CAATATACTGCCGAAAATGTCAATAAAAAAAAGATATTTTTTTATCTTTTTTCTTTATTCGACTGTGAATAGTAACATTTTTTTAAAATTTCTTTTTATTTTTTTTAAAATATTATTGCACATAAAAAAATAATATGATATTATATAAAAGCAATGGACCTTTAGCTCAGTTGGTTAGAGCATCCGGCTCATAACCGGGCGGTCGCAGGTTCGAGTCCTGCAAGGTCCACCATTTTATTTGAAAAAACGCTCGGGAATTTTTCACGAGTTTTAATTTTTCTAAAATGTACAAATAAACAAAATATTCATAAAATATCCTAGGAGGTACATTATGAATATTTTTCCATTATATAGAAATAGAGTAATATATAAAGTAAGACCTGGTGATTCACTTTATAGTATTGCAGAAAAATATAATACTACAACATATAATATTAAAAAACTAAATAATTTAAATAATGATTTATTAACAATAGGTCAAACCTTATATATAGATGGTGATGATAAATTAGAACATATAGGGATAGATATATGTGAAGATGAAGTAGATGATATAAAAGATAAATTTGATACATATACAGTAAAACAAAATGATTCTTTATATAAAATAGCTAAAGAATATAATACAACAGTAAATAATCTAATATATATAAATGATTTAAAAAATAATTTATTATCAGTTGGTCAAAAATTATTAGTTCCACATATAGAAAATTATATAACATATGTTGTAAAAAAAGATGATTCATTATACAAAATATCTTCTAACTATAATTTAACACCTAAACAAATAATAGATTTAAATAATTTAGAATCTAATATATTAGATGTAGGGCAAAAACTCAAAATACCTGTAAAAAAATAAGGAGTTGCCTTATTTTTTTGACATTTCGATCATATACTTCCATTCAATTGGACCTAAAGTGCCGTTTTCTTCTAAATTATTTTCACTTTGAATATACTTTATAGCTTCTTCAGTTTTGGTATCATAACACCCTGTTATATTAACCTTAGGAAAGTTAGGATTCTTTTTATTTATATCTGATAAAAATTGTTGAAGAGTAGTTACATCATCACCCATCATACCTAATGATAAAACAGTTCCGGGATAAATTTCATCTTTATAAATTAAATATTCACTAGGTAGAGTAGATAATACATTTAAATAAACTTCTTTGATTTTATTCCAAGTATTAATATCTACAACTCCAGTAGCTTTTATATTATATTCATTTTGAAAAGAAATTACCATTTGTTTAGTATTACTATCAAACTTAGAATCAATTTCAAGTAGAGGAATATTGTCATCAAAATATGCGATGACCCCTAGAAAATAGTGTAGAGCTCTTATGTGATTGCCTACATCACCTAATTTTAATTCCATATTATAATCTGTTTCTATATCTTCTAAAGTTATTCCTTCTGTATACATATCTGATAATTTTTTAACACCACTATAAATGTATTTGATCTTATACCATGTAGGTTTATCTATAATACCAGTTACTTCTAAATCAAAAATATCTTGGAATTTTTTTATTGCATCTTCAAGTAGTACATCATAGTATTCATGAATAACTTCAAATTTAGGTAGTGCTGGATAATTTATGGCAATTCGATTAAGTTCTCTTTTTATTATTTTTACATGGTCTAACACGTCACCCAATTTTAGAGGCACTCCTGGGTAAGATGTAACAACATCAGTTAGTTTTGCATCTCTTATAATAGATATATCTTCTCCATAATAATGTTTTAAAATTTCTAGTGGTGTTTTACCTTGATTAGCTAGCGATACTGTTCCCCATTGTGAGAGTCCATCACATAAAGTTTTTTTACCATCACAGTATTTAGCAAAAAACGGCTCTATATGGTTACCCTTAACAATATAATTATTAAATAATTCATCTACTATCATAGTAATATTTTCAAATAAGTCTCTACCATATATAAAAGTTTGATCATAATTAGGTAGAGAAGTTATATCAAAGTCATATCCTTTACTTCTGTACCATTCAGTATAAATTCTATTAAGGGTGAAAGATATAATAGCCAAAACATTACACCTGATTGAAACTTCTGGCCATGATGGAAATATTTCACTACAAGCTACATTTTTAATATAATCAGTAAAAGATACTGTTACGTTTTTACTTGGGTTATTAACGTCTCCTAAATGAACAGTAATACTAGTAGGAATAGTAGGCCTTCCAATTTGTCTATTTTCCATTTGCTTCATCCTTAAATTTAGCATACTCAATAGGAGTCATTTCAATTTTTTGAATTGACTTAATTCCATCATAAATATAGACATCCATAATATCTTCACTATCATAATTATCGCTTTTAACACTTATTTGATAGGTTGCAGCTCCATTTAAATAATCATCTCTTCTAGATTTAGTAGGTAATATAATATCGTCTATCATTCCACTATCAGAAGTAGTTCCAGAATAAAATACTTTTTTTTCATCACCAAACATTTTATATACTTCTACTTTTACATCTTGAACTGGGAAAAAAGTATTACCAATTAAAGTATGTATTTTTAAAGTTCCCATTCCCATATTATTTTTAATAAATTCTTCATAAGTTTCATCCTTGTCATCATGTTCATCTATTTTACTAATATGTAATATTTGGCCTACATTTAATAAAGTATTATTTAAATTATTTAATTCCATTAATTGTTTAACAGTTGTATTAAACTTCTTAGCAATATTATATAAAGTATCACCTAATTTAACAGTATAAGTTATATCGTTCATTTTATCACCATTTAAATATATGATATAGATAAATGAAAAAGACTATTGAATAAATCAATAGTCAAAAGTTAATTAAGTTGTTTTACTATTAGATTAGCGCTTTCAACAGTTAAATTTAAAGTAGTTGATGCGGTAGCTTCTAATGTTAATTCGTCTCCCTCAGTTAATTCTACAATTGCAGTATTATTATAAGTAGTTTCTGTACTAGCTGCTAAAGTTATAGTTTGAGCTGTTCCATCCAAATCAGTTTGAGTTCTTCTAACAGATAAAGTAACATCTCCTGGTCCACTAGATGATATTACAGCATCATAACTTACTTCATAAATACCAGTATTTTGAATTGTAACAGTGTTACCAGTTCCTAAATCTACATTTTTAGTTGGTAGATTCGATCCTAAATCAATTGATCCATAAGTTCCAGAATCCACACTTACATTTGATTGTTGTGTAGTGCTATATAACCCACCATAAGCATTAAGTCCATTTGCTGGTCCAGTAGGTCCTGCTGGTATTGCGAATTGTAGATTGTAACCTCCATCAATTGGTGATACATCTATATCAGGATTTCCTCCAGGTGTAGTAGCTACTGCACTAGCAGTAATAGTTGGTGCAGGTCCCGTTGGACCAGTGGCTCCTTCAGGCCCTGTTGGCCCTGTTGGTCCTTCACTTCCAGTTGGTCCTGTAGGTCCAGTAGGTCCTGCTGGAATAATGAAATCTAACATTACATCATTAGTAGTTCCGATATTTGTAACACTTGCTTCAGTACCAGGAAGTCCAGTAGTAGTTGATGCAACAGTTATAGTTGCAGCTGCAGGACCAGTTGGTCCCGTACTTCCTGTTGGACCGGTTGGTCCTGTTAACCCACTACCTATAACATAACTAATTGTTTTAGGTGGCATAGGCATAGCTGGTTTTGGTTTTATGCATTGATTCATAAAAGTAGGACAATTACATTTGAAATTATTCACTTTCTTAACCCCTTTCCATAGTATAATATGAAAAAATTAAATTTTAGAATTGGCATAAAACTAAAAACATATTTGATTTTAAAAATATGAAATGTAGGAGATATAAATATATCTTCTTTTTAAATAAAATTTATTGGAGATTTGAATTTGTTATGATATATTATTAATATAGAATATGAAAGGAAAAATAAAATGAACAAAATAGTAATAGTAGGTTGTGGTAATGTAGGTATGAGTTATGCTTATGCTCTACTTAATCAAAGAACTAAAGTAGAAGAACTAGTTTTGATTGATATAAATAAAGAAAAAACAATTGGTGAAGCAATGGATTTAAATCATTGCCTAGCTTTTGCGCCATCTAAAATAAAAATTAAAGCAGGGACTTATAGTGATTGTAATGACGCAACTATAATTTGTATTGCAGCAGGTAAAAATCAAGATGTAGGTGAAACTAGACTTGATTTAGTAAAGAAAAATTATGAGGTTTTTAAATCTATTATAACTGAGATAAATAAAACTAATTTTAATGGCCTTTATTTAATTGCAACTAATCCTGTCGATATAATGACATATATAACTAAAGAATTATCTAATCTTAATTCCAATAAAGTAATAGGTAGTGGAACAATGTTAGATACCGCAAGATTAAGATATTTAATAGGGGATAAATTAAATGTTAATCCTAAAAACGTACATGCCTATATAATAGGTGAACATGGAGATAGCGAACAAGCTATATGGAGTAATGCAATTGTAGGACTTAAAAGTGTTAAAGAATTTTTAACTAAAGATGAATGTAATACTATTGAAGATGAAGTTAAAAACTCCGCCTATGAAATTATAAATAGAAAAGGCGCAACTTATTATGGAATAGGTATGTGTTTAGTTAGAATAACTAATGCAATTCTAGATAATGATAATTCTATACTTACTTTATCTGTTTATGATGAAGATATAGATTTATATTATGGCAGACCTGCAATATTAGATAAAAATGGCATTAAAGAAATTATAGATCTTGATTTAACAGATTATGAAAAGGAAAGATTAAATAAATCAATAAATGTAATAAATGAAATAAAAAATAATTTGTAGTAAAGGTGTGTGAGGTAATGAGTAAAATAACATGTATTGGTCATGCGGCATATGATATAACGTTTCCACTTAGTTCATATCCAGTTGAGAATACTAAAAATAGAGTAAGTAAAATGGTGTTAGGTGGAGGTGGACCTGCATCAACTGCTGCATATTTACTTGGTAAGTGGGATGTTGATACAACATTTATTGGTATAATTGGTAAAGATATATATGGTGAAAAAATAAAGCAAGAATTAAAAAGTGTTAATGTGAATATAGATTATATGGAAGAAAGTAGTAAATATAGTACTACTTTAAGTGTAGTAATAGTATCTAAGAAAAATAATTCTAGAACTACACTTGCATACAAAAATCCTAAAATGAAAATGGAAGTTAAAGATATAGATATAAAATCAGATGTAATACTTATTGATGGACAGGAACATGAACTATCTAAAAGCATGATGGAAAAAGATAAAAAAGCTATTAAAATAATAGATGCAGGTAGATTTAATGATGAAGTTGTAGATTTATGTAAGTATGTTGATTATATTGTGTGTTCAAAAGAATTTGCTGAAAAAGTTACTAAAGTAAAAATAAATTTTAGAGATACTAATACATTTAATGAAGTATTTATAAAATTAATTGAAATGTTTCCAAATAAACAATATGTTATAACATTGGAAGATAAAGGAGCCATGTTTTTAGATGGTGAGTATGTTAGTGTTATGCCTACATATAAAATAGATGTTAAAGATACTACTGGTGCAGGTGATATTTTTCATGGAGCTTTTGCTTACGCAATAGCTAATGGATATAAATTATCTGATGCAGTAAAGTTAGGAAATATTGCAGGAGCTTTATCTGTTGGAAAAGTAGGAGCAAGAAACTCTGTACCAAAACTAGAAGAAGTAATGAAGTTATATGAAAAATAATTATATAGATCCATTTACATATAATATACCTACACTAGACTTACATGGTGATGATAGGGATACTGCTCGTATTAAAATATTAGATTTTATTTCCGATAATATAAAGATGAAAAATGATAAAATAATGATAATTCATGGAAAAGGCAGTGGACTTTTAAAAAGTATCACGCATGATATAATAAGAAATGACAAAAGAGTAGAAAAATATGAAATACCTTATTATAATGACGGAAGTACAATTGTTTGGATAAAATTTGACAAATAATGATAAAAGTGATATAATTTAGACATCTTGATGAGAAAAGGCATCAAAAACCGTCAAAAAAATATTTAAAATTAAAAATTTTAAATAAGTATTGACAATTAATAATGAGAGTGCTAGAATATAAGGCACTAAAAAGAGGGGGAATTTTTATGTACGAAGAAGAAAAGAAAAATTCGTTTATAAAGGATTTCATTATTAAGTTACTTTATATGTTCTTATTTTTATTCTTGTTTATGTGGCTTTATCCAGCACCAAAGGTAAATTTAGATGATGTAAAGGTTAAAGTTGATAAATCAGAATTACAACCTTTATTTGAAGGAGTATTCAATGATAATATTGCGTCTATGAAAAATGCCGCTAGAAATTATTATACAATTGAAAGATTACCTAAAAATAATGGTGATTCCGATAAAATGACATTACAAGAAATGTTAAGTAAGAAATTATTAAGTCCATTTGTTGATGCAAATGGTAAAGCATGTGATGCTAATTCATCATATGTAGAAGTAACTAGAATATCATCAGCAGAGTATACTTTAAAAGTTAATTTATCATGTAGTGATAAAACAGATTATATAGTTGAAACAATTGGATGTACAAGTGTTTGTCCAGGATGTATAGCTACACCTACAGCTGCAACAACTACAAGATCAACAACAAGTAATAGTGGAGCAAGTAGAACTGTTACTGTAGTTCAAAGACCAACAACATCACAACCATCTAACAGTAAACCAAATAATAATGGTAACAATAATGGTGGTGGAAATAGTGGTACTACTCCTAAACCACAAGAAGAAACAAAAACATACAAATATGTTAAAGATACTACAACTTGGGAACTTAATGACTCATGGACAACAGTTAAGAAAACTGGAGATGACGTAAGAGTTGCCGATACAAGATATGTATATGGTGATTATACATATGCAACTAGAACAGCTACATTTAGAACTATGTCTTGGGTAGCAAATTGGGATAGAAATAGTAATTATAGCATTTACTTAAATTCATTACCAAGTGATGCTACAAATATTAGAATAACTTCAAGTTCTAAATTCTCAGATACATCAAACAGAAGAAGTTATGTAGATAGTAGACGTAGATGTGAAATGTATATGGTTGGTTATGGATGTTCATCTGCTGGATCACTTGAAGATGCTCAAGTATTATCTGCACCAGTTGCTTCATTCAACTATAATATAAGTATATCTGGTAGAACTGTTCATGTAACTACTACAACTTATAGTGCATTTAGTGGTGATACTCAATATATCGAACCAATTAAATTCACAGTAAGTTATAGAACTAGAGGAGAACGTGAACAAATTAAACAATATAAATACGAATACAAAAAAACAACAACAGATGTTAAATATTCAACATCTAAAAATGATACAAATCTATTAAACAGTGGATACACATTTGCAGGTGAAAAATAATAAACGAATTATCAAGCTTGAGTTTTGACTCAAGCTTTTTTTGTGGTATAATTATTACAGGTGATAAAAAGTATGGCAAACATAGTAGACAGAATATATGAATATTCTCTTGAGGAGATAATGGGACTTAGATTTGGTGCTTATGCAAAAACTATAATTCAAGATAGAGCGCTACCAGATGTAAGAGACGGGCTAAAACCGGTACAAAGAAGAATATTATATTCAATGTATAAAGATAAAAATACTTATGATAAAGCGTATAAGAAAAGTGCAAAAACAGTTGGTAATGTAATGGGACAATTTCACCCACATGGGGATTCAAGTATATATGATGCAATGGTAAGAATGAGCCAGTGGTGGAAACAAAATGCAGTATACATAGACATGCATGGTAACAATGGTTCTATGGATGGAGATAGTCCTGCTGCAATGCGTTACACTGAAGCAAGACTTGCTAAAATAAGTAATGAATTATTAAAAGATATAGATAAAAACGTAGTAGAGTTTGCTCCTAACTATGATGATACAGAAATGGAACCTACAGTACTTCCTGCAAAGTTTCCAAACTTGCTAGTAAATGGCGCAAATGGTATTAGTGCAGGATATGCTACTAATATTCCTCCGCACAATTTAAAAGAAATAATAGATGCAACTATATATAGAATAGATAATCCAAATTGCAGATTAGATACAATTTTAAATATAGTTAAGGGGCCTGATTTTCCAACTGGAGGTATAGTTGAGGGAATAAAAGGAATAAAAGAAGCTTTTGAAACTGGTAGAGGTAAAATAGTACTTAAAAGTAATGCCAAAATAGTTAAAGACCAAATTATAATGACTGAAATTCCATTCGAAGTTAATAAAGCAGCTTTAGTAAGAAAAATAGATGAAATAAGAGTAGATAAAAAAATAGATGGAATACTAGAAGTAAGAGATGAAACAGATAGACAAGGTGTTAGAATAGTAGTTGATTTAAAGAAAAGTGCTAACAAAGAACTTATTTTAAATTATTTACTTAAAAACACTGAAATGCAAATAACTTATAATTATAATATGGTTGCGATAGTAAACCGTAGACCTAGACAACTTGGAATAGTAAAAATATTAGATGCATATATCGCTCATGAAAAAGAAGTGGTAGAAAGAAGAAGTAGATTTGATCTTGAACATGCTAAGACTAGATTACATATAGTAGAAGGTTTCTTAAAAATGATTTCTATATTAGATCAAGTAATAGAAACAATTAGAAAAAGTAAAAATAGAGCTGATGCTGAAAATAATTTAGTTATAAAATTTGGTTTTTCAGAAGCTCAAGCTAAAGCTATAGTTGTATTGCAACTTTATAGACTTACAAATACAGATATTGTAGAGTTAGAAGAAGAACAAAAGAATTTAAAACTAATTATAAATGCATTAGAAGCAATTCTAAGTGATGAATCAAAATTATTTGATGTAATTAAAACAGAACTTAGAAATATTAAAAAAGAGTATGGAGTAGATAGAAAAACACAAATTAAAGATGAAGTAACTGAAATAAAAATAGATACAACATCCCTTATACCTAAAGAAGATGTAATTGTAGTAGTTACAAAAGAAGGATATGTTAAAAAAGTTTCTAAGAAAAGTTATGCTGCAGCTAGTACAGAAGAAACTGCTCTTAAAAAAGGTGATTATGTAATTGGACTATATGAAATGAATACATTAGATGTACTACTATTATTTACTGATCTAGGTAATTACCTACATATTCCAGTACATGAAATACCAGATGTTAAGTGGAAGGAATTAGGTAAACACGTAAGCAATATAATAGGTATAAAATCAGATGAAAATATAGTATCAAGTATACCTGCATATAATTTTAAAACAGATAAATGTATAACTATATTTACTAAAAATGGTATGGTAAAAAGAAGTAAAATATCAGATTATCAAGTTCAAAGATATTCTAAACCAATATCTACTATCAAACTTAAAAATGATGATTTAGTTATTAACGCAATAGTTAGCGATGAAGATGAAGATGTTATGATAGTAACAGATAATGGATATGGCTTATGGTATGAAATAGATAGTATTCCAGTTGTTGGTGTTAAAGCATCTGGAGTAAAATCAATTGGACTTAAAGGTGGACATGTAGTAAGTGGTAATACATTTAAAAATATGGAATATCTAACAATTATAACTAATAAAGGTAATGGTAAAAGAATTAAATTATCAGATCTAGAAAAAGGTAGACGTGCGTCTCGTGGATTATTAGTTATAAAAGTAGTTAAATCTAATCCACAAAAAATAATAAATGCATTCATACTTGATAGTAAATGTCATATTGGACTAAAACGAGATGAAGATATTAAAGAAATTAAACTTACTGAAATACCTATTATGGAAAGATACAGTGTAGGTTCAGTAATAAATAAAAATGGATTTGACGCATCATATGAAGTAAAAGAAATGTCTAATAAAAATGACATAATGGTATCTATTCCAAGTGATAAAAAAGAAGGGAAAAAAGATGAACAATTATCACTTAAAGAAGTAGACGATAAAATGGAAGAAGTAGATGAAATATTAGATGATTTTGATATATAAGAAAGGAAGAGAAAAATGAGTTTAAGAGAACAAATATTAAATGATATTAAAGAATCTATGAAAAATCAAGATAAAGAAACACTTAGTGTAGTAAGAATGGTAAAAGGGGCAATTCAATTAGAAGAAATCGATAAAAAAAGAGAATTAACCGATGATGAAGTAGTAGGTGTAATTAGTAAACAAATAAAACAAAGAAAAGATGCTAATAGTGAATTTGAAAAAGGAAATAGACAAGATTTAATCGAAAAAAATAATTCTGAAATATCTATACTTAATAGATATATGCCAGAACAATTAGATAGCAGTGAAGTAGAAAAAATAATTGATGATAAAATGAGAGAACTTGGAATATCTGATCCAAAAGGGATGGGAATTTTAATGAAAGAATTAAATTCAATGCTTAAAGGTAAGGCAGATATGTCAATGGTTAGTAATATTGCAAGGGAAAAACTAGGAAAATAATTTATACGTTTTTCCTTTTGCTTTTAAAAAGTGAAGCGGTGGTAATATGTCGAAAATATCTTTGATGATTAATAATATTAATGAATTAAAATTAGATGTTGAATCTATTATAATTGGTATTAAAAAATTTAATAATTTAAATATGCTAGAACTTACAATAGATCAATTAAAAAAAATAAATATAGATAAAGAAATATTTGTAAGTATTAATAAACCTATACATGATAGTGAAATAGAAGAATTAACTGATATATTATTATCACTAGATAATATTAATATATCTGGTGTGCTATTTGATGATATTTCAGTATATCAAATATGTAAAGAAAAAAAATTAAATTTAAATTTAATATGGTCTAATATTCATCAAACTACTAATTATAATTCGATAAATGTATGGAATAAATTAGGAGTCAAAAGTGTATTTATATCTCCTGATATAACATTAAAAGAAATTATCGATATTAAAAATAATAGTAAAAGTAGTGTTTTTGTGCCAATATATGGCATGTTTGATATATTTACATCTAATAGATTTTTAATTTCAAATTATTTAAAATATATACATGAAAGTAAAAGAAATACTAAATATTATATTGAAAATAATAATATAAAATATCCTATATATGAAAATGAAAATGGTACACATATTATAAATGGAAATGTTTTAAATGGTTTAGATGAAGTTATAGAATTATTTGATAATAATATAGACTACTTGGTAATTAATTCATATATGATAGATAATATAGATAAAGTTATTGATAATTTTAATAGTGTTAAAAAAATGTATTTAAATAAAAATATAGATAAAGATAAAATAAATAAATTAAGTACAGAATTAAATAGTAGTAACAAAGGATTTTTATATAAGGAAACAATATACAAAGTAAAGAGTGATGAAAATGAATGAAATTGAATTATTAGCTCCTGCAGGTGATTTGGAACGTTTAAAGTGGGCACTACTATATGGTGCAGATGCGGTATATATTGGTGGTAGAGATTTTAGCTTAAGAGCTAATGCAACTAATTTTAGTATTGATGAAATAGAAGAAGCTGTAAAATTTGCTCATAACTTAAAGAAAAAAGTGTATGTAACTGTAAATATAGTTTTTCATAATAATGATTATTCTGGATTGGAAAATTATATTAAAGCTTTAGAAAAATGCAAAGTAGATGCAGTAATTGTATCAGATATTGGAGCGATAGATATAATTAAAAAAATAAGTCCAAAAATGGAATTACATATATCGACACAAAGTTCTACAATGAATTATAAAACTGCATTATTTTATAAAAAATTGGGTGTTAAGAGAATTGTACTTGCTAGAGAATGTAATAAAAATGAAATAAAAAATATTATAGATAAAGCTAAAATAGACACAGAATGTTTTATACATGGAGCAATGTGTGTAGGTGTATCTGGAAAATGTGTTTTATCTAACTATATGACTAATAGAGATTCAAATAGAGGTGGATGTAGTCAAATATGTAGATGGGATTTTGATCTGTATGCTAATGATGAAAAATTAGAAAACGAAACAAAATTTACAATGTGCTCTAAGGATTTATCAATGGCCAGATATATAAAAGATATGATAGATATAGGAGTTAAGTCTTTTAAAATAGAAGGAAGAATGAGAAGCATATATTATATTGCAACAGTAGTTCATACTTATAGAAAAATAATCGATGAAGTATTAAGTAGTAAAGGCAATTATAAATTTAATAAAAATTATGAAACGATATTAAATAGAGTTGCCAATAGAGAAAGTGTTCCACAATTTTTTGATAAATCACCTGGAGTAGAAGAACAATACTATTTAGGTAGACAAGAATTATCTAATCAAGATTTTTTAGGAATAGTTTTAGATTATGATGAAAAAAAAGATATTGCAATAATAGAACAAAGGAATTATTTTAAAATTGGTGATGAAGTAGAAATATTCGGTCCCAATAAAGAAACTATTAGTTTTAAAATAAATAGTATTATAGATGAAGATAACAACATTATAGATGTTGCAAGACATCCAAGACAAATAGTAAAAATTAATGTTCCTGTAAAAGTATGCAAAAATGATATTATGAGGATTAAAATTTTTTAATCTTTTTTAATTTTATTTTGTTTGTTCGCACTCATATATTGACATTGCTAAAACATAGTATTATAATATAGTTGTCACTCGAAAGTTTAGAGTGCTAGAGGTGATGAAATGTTAGGAGAAAGATTAGAACAAGTATTAAAATTAATAGTAGAAGAATATATTAAAAATGCTAAACCTGTTGGATCATCTTCTATATGTGATGTTTTAAATTGTTCTAGTGCGACTGTTAGAAATGATATGGCTGAATTAGAAAGTTTCGGATTATTAGAAAAAACACATATATCATCTGGTAGAGTACCAAGTGAAAAAGGATACAGATATTATGTAGATAATTTAATGGAACCAAAAGATATGACTGGTGAAGAAATGCTAAAGCTTCAACAAATATTCCATAATAATTCGCTGCAAATATCTGATGTAATAAATAAAAGTTTAGAGATAATTAGTGAAATGACAAATTATACTTCAGTAATACTTGGTAATGCGTCAAAAGAAAACAAATTAAAACAAGTAGAAGTGTTACCATTAGAAAACAACAATTTAATTGCTATAGTAATTACCGATAAAGGACATGTCGAACACAAAAATTTATTTATTGATGCATCTATTTCATTAGATGAAGTAAAAAGAACAACAGATCTTATTAATAAACTATTAATTGATACTCCAATTGATGAAGTCAGTGAAAAATTAGAGTTCGAAATAAAGCCAATCATTGGAAAATATGTTAGACAGCATGAAGCTTTATACAATGCCTTCTATAATGTATTTAACGATTTTGCAAATAGAAATAGTATGCATTTTGTAGGTAAAACAAATATACTTAATGAACCAGAGTTTAATAATGCAGAAAAAATTAAATCATTGATAAGTAAATTTGAAGATAGTAATATTGTTAATTCTATCGAAGAAAAAGAAGATGGAATACATGTCTATATAGGTTCAGAAAATAGCCTAGATGATGATGTAACTATCATTAAAACAAGATATAAAATCGATGGTGAAGAAGGCACTATTGCAATAGTCGGACCTAAAAGAATGCAATATGATAAAGTTGTAAGTTTATTGGAATTTTTAAATACCAATATAGATAAATAGAGGTGATGAAATGGAAACTAAAGATTTAAAAGATGTAGAAGAGATAAAAGACGAAGAAGTAAAAAAAGATAAAAAGGATAAAAAGGAACATAAAAAAAATAAGCATGAAGAAGAAATACTAGATTTAAAAAATCAGGTAAGTTTATTAGAAGATAAGCTACTTAGAAGTAATGCAGAAATGATAAACTTTAGAAAAAGAAAAGATGAAGAAACATCTAGATTATTAGAATATGCAAATGAAGACTTAGTTAAAGATTTATTAATAATAGTAGACAACTTTGAACATGCAATTGATATGGATGATGATAATCTAGATGATGAAGTAAGTAAATTCTTAAGTGGATTTAAAATGACATATTGTAACTTCCTAGATATACTTAAAAAATATGATGTGTGCGTAATAGATCCAATTAATGAAGAATTTGATCCTAACTATCACAATGCAGTTATGACAGAACAAAATGAGAGTGTTGATAATAACATAATAACTGAAGTATTACAAAAAGGTTATATGTTAAAAAATAAAGTTATTAGACCAGCAATGGTTAAGGTTAATCAAAATATTAAAAAAGAAGAAATAGAAAAGAAAGGTGATAATAATGAGTAAAATAATAGGTATTGACCTAGGTACAACAAATAGTTGTGTATCAGTACTAGAAGGTGGAGATGCTACTGTAATAGCAAATAAGGAAGGTAATAGAACAACTCCTTCAGTAGTAGCATTTACAAAAGATGGAGAAATAGTTGTAGGTGATGCAGCTAAAAGACAAATGGTTACAAATCCAAATACTATATTCTCAATTAAAAGAGATATGGGAACAAACAAAAAGAGAAAAATAGAAGGAAAAGAATATACACCACAAGAAATATCAGCTATGATTTTAGGAAACTTAAAAGATACTGCTGAAAATTATTTAGGAGAAAAAGTAACAAAAGCAGTTATCACAGTTCCAGCATACTTTGATGACTCTCAAAGACAAGCAACTAAAGATGCTGGTAAAATTGCAGGACTTGAAGTTGAACGTATTATAAATGAACCAACTGCTGCAGCCTTAGCTTACGGACTAGATAAAGATGAAGGATTACACACAATCTTAGTATATGACCTTGGTGGAGGTACATTCGATGTATCTATAATGGAACTAGGTGACGGTGTATTTGAAGTTAAATCTACAAGTGGTAATAATAAACTTGGTGGAGATGACTTCGATGAAAGAATTATCGAGTATTTAGTAGATACATTCAAAAAAGAAAACGGAATAGATTTATCTAAAGATAAAATGGCAATGCAAAGATTAAAAGATGCAGCTGAAAAAGCTAAAAAAGATTTAAGTGGAGTATCAACTACACAAATATCTCTACCATTTATATCTCAAGGTGAAGATGGACCTCTACACTTAGAAGTAAGTTTATCTAGAGCTAAATTTGAAGATTTAATTAGAGATTTAGTTGAATCAACTACAGAACCAGTAAGAAAAGCATTAAAAGATGCTAAGATGACTGCAAAAGATATAGATAAAGTAATATTAGTTGGTGGATCTACTCGTATTCCAATGGTTCAAGAATTAATCAAAAAAGAACTTGGAAAAGAACCACACAAAGGTGTTAACCCAGATGAAGTTGTCGCAATGGGCGCAGCAATACAAGGTGGAGTATTAACTGGAGAAGTTAACGATGTAGTATTGCTTGATGTTACACCACTTACTTTAGGTATCGAAACACTTGGTGGAGTAATGACACCATTAATTGAAAGAAATACTACAATTCCAACATCACGTAGTCAAGTATTTTCAACTGCTGCAGATAACCAACCAGCAGTAGATATCCATATATTACAAGGTGAAAGAAGTATGGCAGCTGATAATAAAACACTTGGAAGATTTCAACTTGCTAACATACCACCTGCACCTCGTGGAGTACCACAAATCGAAGTTACATTTGATATCGATGCAAACGGTATAGTTAATGTTAAAGCGAAAGATTTAGGTACAAATAAAGAACAATCAATCACTATTACTGCATCAACTAATCTTACAGATGAAGAAATAGATAAGATGATGAAAGAAGCTGAAGCTAATAAGGAAGCTGATAAGAAACGTAAAGAAGAAGCTGATACTAAAAATGAAGCTGAACAAACAATATTCGCAACAGAAAAAGCTATTAAAGATTTAGGAGATAAAGTATCAGATAAAGATAAAAAGAAAGCAGAAGAATTAATTGATGATCTTAAAAAAGCACTTGAAGGTGACGATATAGAAGACATCAAAAAGAAAACTGAAAAATTAAACGAAAAAGCAATGGAATTTGCTACTAAAGTTTACGAAGAAGCAGCTAAAAAAGCACAAGCTGAGCAAGAAAATAATGAATCAACTAGCGATAGCGAAGATAAAGACAATAAAGACGATGCAATAGATGCAGAATACGAAGAAAAATAATAATTTTTAACCAAAGAAAAGTTCTAGTTTTTCTAGAACTTTCTATTGGTTATATTTAAGGAGAATAATATATGGATAATATAAAATTAAGAAATGAAATAGATGATAAATATAAATGGGATTTAAGTAAATTAGAAAATATTTTAAATGATAATGCCTTTGAAAAAATTAATAATTTAACAGATAAATTATTAGAATTAAAAGGTAAAATAACATTAAATAGTGATAATTTATTTAATGCATTAGAACTAAATGTAAATATAAATAGACAACTTATAAATATATATGTATATTCACAAATGAAATATCATGAAGATACTAGTGATGATAAAGGACAAGAACAAAAAAATAAAATAGAAAAATTTTATTCTGAAACAAGTGAAAAAATAGCTTTTTTTGATTCAGAATTATTAAGTGTTGATTATGATAAAATATTAGAGTTTATTAAAGAAAATGATAAATTAAAAAAATATAGTTTTTATCTAGAAAATATGTTTAGATATAAACTACACACATTAAGTGAAAAAGAAGAAAAAATATTAAAAGCTCTAAGTCCTGTGTTGGAGTCTTCTGAAGAAGTATTTTCATATTTAACTGATACTGATATGGAGTTTGATAAAATAAAAGATAGCGATGGTAAAAGAAAACCATTTAGTGAAGCAGAATATAGAAAATATATTGAATCAAAAGATAGAAGAGTAAGAAGTGATGCATTTAAATTACTTTTTAATGAATACAAAAAATATAAAAATACCATTGCGTCAACATATATAAATAATGTTAGAAAAACAAATATATTATCTAGAATAAGGGGTTATAATTCATCATTAGAACAAAGTTTATTTAATGATAATGTCGATGTAGAAGTATATAAAAATTTAATATCCGCAGTACATGATCATTTACCAAAATTTTATGAATATATGAATTTAAAAAAAGAATTATTAGATATAGATGATATACACTTATATGATAACTATGTCTCAACAATAGAAGTACCTGAAACTAATTATTCGTTTGAAAAATGTAAAGATATTGTAATGGATGCTTTAAAAATAATGGGTGATGAATACCTTGATGTTGCTAAAAAAGCATTTGTAGAAAACTGGATAGATGTATATCCAAATAAATATAAAAGAAGTGGAGCATATAGTTTTGGTACATATGATTCTAATCCAAATATATTATTAAATTATACTAATAAATTAGATGATGTTAATACTACTATTCATGAATTAGGACATAGTGTACACTCTTATTTTTCAAATAAAAATCAAGATTATATATATTCAAATTATCCAATTATTCTTGCAGAGATTGCATCTACTGTAAATGAAATGATTTTAGCTGATTACTTACTTAAAAATAGTAAAGATGAAAATGAAAAGAAATATATTATTAATATGATATTAGATAAATTTAAAAGTACGATATTTAGACAAACAATGTTTGCAGAATTTGAACTTATAGTTCATGAAAAAGATGAAAATAATGAAACATTAACAGAAAAAGTACTTAGTAATACATATTATGAATTAAATAAAAAATACTTTGGAAGTGATGTAGTAATTGATGATTTAATAAGATATGAATGGGAAAGAATACCACATTTTTATAGTGATTATTATGTTTACAAATATGCGACAGGTATGTCTGTTGCGATAGCAATATCAAATGATATTATAAATGGAAAAGATTATGCACTTGATAATTATATAAAATTTTTATCAAGCGGCTCTAAAGATTATCCATTAGAAATATTAAAAGAATGTGGTTATGATTTATCTAAAAAAGATATTATAGAAAATGCTCTATCAACATTTGATAATATGGTAGATAAATTTAAAAAGTTAGTTGAAACAAAGTAAAGGAGGTAACAACATGAATAAACGAGATTATTATGAAGTCTTAGGTGTAGATAAAAACGCATCTGATGATGAGATAAAAAGTGCATTTAGACGTCTTGCTAAAAAATATCACCCAGATGTTTCTAAAGAACCTGATGCTGCAGAAAAGTTTAAAGAAGCACAAGAAGCTTATGCAGTATTATCAGATCCAAATAGAAGAAAACAATATGATCAATTTGGTCATGCAGCATTTAATGGTGGTGCATCATCTGGTGGATTTAACGGTGCGGGATTTGATTTTTCTGACTTTGACTTCTCAGATATATTTGGAGATATATTCGGTGGTGGATTTGGATTTAATTTCGGTGGCTTTGGTGGAGGTAGTAGAAGAAACAGGGCTACTAAAGGTAGAGACCATGTTATAGGGATGAATCTTACATTTGATGAAGCAGTATATGGAACAACTAAAACCATCAAACTAGATTTAATGGACACATGTGATGAATGTGATGGTAAAGGTGGCAAGGGTGAAGAAAAATGTAGTAGATGTCATGGTAGTGGTACAATAGAAGCAGAACAACATACTATACTTGGAACATATATTACTAAAACCACTTGTCCAGAATGTAGTGGTAAAGGTGTAACTTATAAAGACACATGTTCTAAATGTAGAGGAAAAGGACAAATTAAGAAGACTAAAGAATATGATGTTAAAATACCTGCAGGAGTTGATACGGGTAATCAACTTAGAATGTTTGGTAAAGGTGAAGCCGGATTAAACGGTGGACCTAATGGCGATATATATATAGAGTTTAATGTATCAAATCACCCATTATTTAAAAGGGATGAAGATGATATATATCTAGAAGTGCCAGTTACTATAACTGAAGCTATACTAGGAACTAAAAAAGAAGTACCAACATTATATGGTAATGTTAATCTAGTAATACCTGCAGGAAGTCAAAGCGAAGATAAACATAGATTAAAAGGTAAGGGAGTAGAAAACACATCTACTAGAAGAAAAGGAGATATGTATGTTATTTTAAAAGTCATAACTCCAACTAAATTATCAAGAGAACAAAAGAAACTACTTGAAAGTTTAAATAAAACAGATTTAGATAATTCTATAGAATTTAAAAAATATAATGAATATTTAAGGAAAAATAAATAATTTGAATGGGGGAATAAAATATGTATAAAAAATTAAATATTAATAAATTAAAAAAAGTTGGTACTATAATTTTTGTTGGTGCATCTATTTTAACTACAAAAAATGTTTTAGCTGATAATTTAACCGATAATATATCATCATATCATGAAATTGATTCTAATATAGATGAAAATAATTATGTAAAAGATGATGACAGCTATTATGCTATTAAAACTAATGGTAAATCTTTAGAAGAATTATTTGAAATAAAAGCTAAATTTTTACTAGGCGAAGAACATTATGAAAAAGGATATAAAAATGAAGATAATATGATTACATTCAGTAAAAAAATTGATGAAATGTATGGAGAAGGAGCAACTTCTAAATTAAAAGAATTTGAATATAGGTGCAAAAATTTAGATGATATGACATTATCTATAGAATATGGAAATTTAGGGTTGTCATGTAATTATGAAAAAAGACAAATATCTATTTTTCCAGATAGTGAATATAGGGAATATAAAGAAAATTTAATATCATATCAAGAAATAAAAATGAAAGCTATTACTAATGTAATTAATAATAAGAAAAGTGACTATCAAACTTTATATGAAATGAACGAATTTTTTAGCGCTTGCTTAGGTAATGCATCAAATTATGGAAATATAAATTCATTTAATAAAGTTTGGGGACAATACAAAACAAAAATAATTGATCCAGTTGTTGCACTTGTAGAAACTAACGGAAAAATAGTAGAGTATTCTGCAATGAATGCAGGAAAATATTCAATATATAATAAAATAGAAAACAATCCATATACATATAACTTAATAGAAGAAAAAAATAAATTATACATTAAATAGTTAAAAAAATTTGTAAAAATCAATACAGATTGATTTACAAATTTTTTCTATTATACACTTTACGTAAAATGACAAGAAAAATAGTGATATATATATAGTTTAATGTATCAAATCACCCATTATTTAAAAGAGATGAAGATGATATATATCTAGAAGTACCAATTACTATAACTGAAGCTATATTAGGTACTAAAAAGAAGTACCAACATTATATGGTATGTTAATTTAGTAATACCAGCTGGTAGTCAAAGCGAAGATAAACATAGATTAAAAGGTAAGGGAGTAGAAAACACATCTACTAGAAGAAAAGGAGATATGTATGTTATTTTAAAAGTTATAACTCCAACTAAATTATCAAGAGAACAAAAGAAACTACTTGAAAGTTTAAGTAAAACAGATTTAGATAATTCTGTAGAATTTAAAAAGTATAATGAATATTTAAGAAAAAATAAATAATAAAAAAGAGATGTTTTAGAATTGTATAATTAATTCGGAAATATTTTAAAATTTAAATTATTTTTTCAAATATTATAATGGACTAATTTCATCATTTTTGATAAACTATAATTATAATACTACAAGGAAGTGTTTTAAAATGTATTTAGATAATTTTTTAGATTCAATAATAATTGAAAAAAAATTAAGTAAAAATACCTATAATTCATATAAAAATGATTTAAATAAATATATCACTTTCTTAAATAAAAATAATATACACAATATACATAATATAAAACAAGGTAATATAGAAGAATTTATAAAATATTTGAAAAAAAATGGATTGAGTAATAAAAGTATAGCTCACAATGTAACTTGTATTAAAGAATACCATAAATATCTAATAAAAGCTGGTCTGATAAAAATTAATGTAAGTGAAAATATATCAGGTCCTAAATTAAATAAAACTCTTCCTCATACTTTGTCGATCGAGGAAGTAGATAAACTATTGGATATTCCACTAATAACACCTTTTGATTATAGAAATAAAGCTATGTTAGAGCTTATGTATGCATCTGGATTAAGAGTAAGTGAATTAGTTAATCTTGATATTAATGATATTAATTTCATTAATCAAACTGTAAGAACTATAGGAAAAGGAAATAAAGAAAGAATTATACCTTTGGGAGATGTTGCAACATATTATGTTAAACTTTATTTAGAGGAATATAGACCATCTATGTTAAAAGGATATGTATGTGATAAATTATTCTTAAACAATCATGGAAAATCTATGACTAGACAAGGTTTCTTTAAAATCCTTAAACAAATTGCTAAAGAAAGAGGAATAAAAACTGATTTCTCTCCTCATACATTAAGACATTCATTTGCAACTCATTTGCTTGAATATGGTGCAGATTTAAGAAGTATACAAGAATTATTAGGACATCAAGATATATCGACTACACAAATATATACCCATATAACCAATACTAAGATTAGAGATGAATATAATAATTGTCATCCAAGAAGTTAGAAAAGAGAGGAACATTATGAAAATAGTAAATAACATAAATAAAGAATTATTTAGAGAATATGATTTAAGGGGAATTTTTGGCAAGGATATTAATGAAGATGTAAGTTACACCATCGGAAGAAGCTTTGGTACTTATATAAAAAAAATGGGTGAAGAAAAAACTATAATTGGACATGATAACAGAGAAAGTGGAGCAGATATAACTAATGCTTTAATTAAAGGAATATTAGATTCTGGAATTAATGTAATAAATTTAGGATTAGTTACAACACCTATGTATTATTATGGAAGAATAAAATATAATTTAAATACAGGAATAATGGTAACTGCAAGTCATAATCCAAAGGAATATAATGGATTTAAAATTGCTTTTGATAAAAAAAGTAATGCATATGGTAAAATGATCTATGATTTTAGAGATTTTACTAATAATTGTAATTTTGATAATGGTAATGGAATATTAGAAAATGTAGACATTACTAATGATTATATAAATTTATTAACATCTAGTATAAATTTAGGTAATAAAAAAGTGAAAGCAGTTTTTGATTGTGGTAATGGTACTGCATCTATTATAATCAAAAAAATACTTGATAAATTAAATATTGAATATACACTTTTATATTGTGATAGTGATCCAAACTTTCCTAATCACATACCAGATCCTTGTGTTCATAGCAATATGAAAGATTTACAAAATAAGGTTTGTAAATTAAAGTATGATATAGGTATAGGAATAGATGGAGATGGAGATAGAGTAGGCATTGTTGATGAATTAGGAAATATTATAAGTATCGACATTTTTATGGCTATAATATATAGAAATATATTACCTAATATGAAAACAAAAAAAGCATTATTCGATGTTAAATGCTCAAGAACTTTAACAGATGAACTAGATAAATTAGGACTTGAAAAAGTAATGAATAGAACTGGTAATTCTTATGCTAAAAAAGAAATGGAAGATGGAAATTTTGATTTTGGCGGTGAATATTCTGGCCATGTATTCTTTAAAGATAAATTTCCAGGATTTGATGATGGAATATATGCAGCACTCAGAATGATAGAAATATTAAGTAATAATGATAAACCATTAAGCTCATTTTTAGATGGATTAAATAAATATTATTCAACAGAAGAATACAGAATTGATGTAGGCGAGGAACATAAATTTGAAATTGCCGATGAAGTAAAAAATTATGCAATAAATAAAGGATACAAAGTTATAACAATAGATGGAGTAAGGGTAGAGTTTGAAGATGGCTGGGCACTTATTAGAGCTAGTAATACTGGCCCAATAATTTCAGCTAGGTTTGAAGCTAAAACTAAAAGTAGATTAGATACTATAGAAAATGAATTTATGAATATTTTAAAAAAGACAGCTAATTAAACTGTCCTTTTATTTTACTTTAAATCCAAAATATATAACGGATTAATTTTCTTTATTAAATCGGTATCTACACAATTCTTTTTAGTTTTTTCATCCAAATTAATATTAAAATCTATAAAAGCTAAAACCATATCATATATAAAATTTGGATCTGTATTAAATCTTTCTATTATATTTTTATCATCATTAGTCATTAAAAAAACTAAATTTGTTATTTCATTAAAAAAATCATCATAATTATTAATAATATTAAATTCATTTTTAATATTTAAAGATTTTAATCTCAAATAATCAGTAATAATAACTAAGCATGCATAATTTTTATCAAATATATTTTCAATATTTTTACCATTTAAAATTTCACTATAGATTTTATTAAAAACATTGTTGTTTTTCTTACTCATTAAATAAGAACATAAAATAGCTGCGGAATCATCTTTTGTATAACCTAAATTATTAATATTATAGTTATACATATTTATAAGTGTTTCACGAATTATATCATTAATTGTTTTAACTGAACAATTTTCGTCTTTAATAATTTTATCTTGCTTTTTAGTCACTACATCTGCAAACATTATTTCATAAATATCAGTAACATATATGCAAAATTCATTATCTTTAACATACTTTTTAATAAACTCTTCATAATTACAATTTTTACAAAAAGATACATATTTTTCTCCGTAAATATCTATAATTTTTTTGTCTCTTGAATATTTAATGCTTGCATTCATTAATATTTTAAGAATATCTTCTCTTTGATTATTATTAAATTCACTTGAAAAAATTAAATTACGAAATTCATAAGGTATATATATATCCATTAATTCATCGGGAATTTCTATTTCAAATAATTGATCTTCATCATAATCGTTGATCTGATTAATTAGATCTTCCATGTCTTCGTATTCAATAAAATAAGGTTCTTCTTCATCTTCATCTAATTCTTTTTCTTCATCTTCGTTTTCATATTCATTCTCATCATCTTCATCTATTTCATTATAATATATTGGATTTATTTTAAAAATAACCTCATCTGACCAGTACTCATTTAAGAAATTAATTGTTTCTTCGGCATCACATTCTATAATATCACTGCATATTGTTGTATAATATTCATCCAATAAATATAGTAATTCAATAAAATTATCCATACTTATTCCCCCTAAAAATAAATTATATCTATTATAATCATTAATGAATTATGTGTAAATAATTTTTATAAAATTAATTAATTTTTTTAGCTACAACAACCATTCTTCCATTTGTAACAGAATACTCACAAGTTGATAGTGTTAATAATTTGTCAGGATATGATACACTTTCGTTCATTTTGTAAAGACTTAATCTTTTAATATTATCTATATATTTTTTATATTCATCTTTATTATTTGTATTATAAAAAGTGTAATATTTAAATACATTGTCATCATCATTATAAATTTTACTTTTAAATACTGCAATGATAACATATTCTTCTTTTTCATTTAAAGTATAAAAACTTATTTTTTTATGTTCATTATAAAACTTCTCATCTTTATAATTAATTAAATCATGAAACATTGTTTTATTTTTCATGTTGTGTCCATGAATAATAATATTAATATCACGTGGTTTTATAATATTATTTTTATCTATAAATAATGAACCTGCATTAAAATGTTTTTTATAAAAATCTTTATATAAGTAGTAATCTAATCCATAAGTATACATTACAGGATAATCTATATTTGTTCCATCAATTTGTAACCAAGCAACTAAATCATTATTTTCATCATGTAATTTATTAATTTCTAAAACTTTGGGATTTATATTATTTTCTTTTTTCTCATTAACTATTAATTTTGGTTGATGGATATTTATATTTTGATATAGAATATATATCAATAATAATAACACTGACAAGAAAAAAACACTAATTGAAAATAATAACTTTTTATTATATATAATTTTTTTCATTTAATCACCTTTATATTAAGAAAATAGGATAAATCCTATTTTCTATATAATTTTAAAGAATAAGAAGCACTGATTCCAATGATACTTAGTATACCAAAAAGTACGTAAGGGATAGATTCACCTGTTTTAGGTACAGTAGTAACTTCCTTATATTTGTTTACATCTGCCGGAGTCCATAGAGTTAATCCATTTTCTGTCAAAGTAACTTTTGATGGTTCAACTATGGCTATTACAGTTTGTTCATATTCACCATTATTATCCCAGTCAAATTCATATACATATTGTATATTTTTATTTTGTTTAATTGCAGTAATTAATTTATCTTTATTAATACCAAAATAATAATCACCATCAGTATATTCTTCAGATTCTCCTTCATTTACTCTATATTTAGCTTTTCCACTGCTTGCTGTAACTCCAGTTGGTTTATCAATATGAAAACCAAGCCAAGCATATCCAGCTGGTCTATTTCCATTTGAAGAATCTGTTCCTTCAAGAATTTTAAGACCTACAGTAGAGTATGTAATAACTACTTTACTAGTTTCATTTCCAGTAATTGTTGGATTATCGCTACCTTCTTTATTTGATGAGTCTGTATTTTTAATATCTGTTACTTTACCATATGTTGTTCCTGCATAAATATTTGGTATAAACATAATACAAGCTAAAAATAAAGTTATAATTATACTAAATCTTTTTTTCACTTAATTCACCTCAATTCATATCGAATATAAATATATATTCGCATTATTATTATGTCCAATAATATTTAAAAAAATTATAAAAATTAAACTAAATACATATAATTTTTTAGGTGAATAAAATGAAGAGTGTAATTAAATATATTGGAATAATAGTTCTTATTTTATTTAGCTTTTTCTATACTGAAAAAGCTGTAACAACTATTAAAAAACAAGATCCATTAATGGAAGAAATAGAAAATTTAAAAGATGAATATGATGTGGATGCGACTAATGCTAAAATAGATGAAAATAAAATAATTCCTGGAATAATTGGCTGTGAAGTAGATATAGAAAAAAGTTATTATAATTTAAAAAGGTTAGGAAAATTTAATTCAGGATTGTTATCATATAAAGTAGTAAAACCAAATATATCAATAGAAAACAATTATGATAAATATATAATTAGTGGAAATAAAACTAAAAAAACAGTAACATTAATTTTTAAAGTAAAAAGCGGCGCAAAAATTGATAATATCGTAAATATTCTAAATAGAAAGAATATAAAAGCAACTTTTTTTATAGAAGGAAAATTTATAGAAGAAAATATGGGAATGGTACAAAATTTAATAAGTGATAAACATGAAATATTAAATTATGGATATAATAATGGGTATGATAAAGATTTACTTGTATGGAATAATAATTTAATTGAATTATTAAATTATAGTAATCCTAAATTTTGTTATTTGGAGAAAGAAGATATAAATACACTTAATTTGTGTAGTCAAAATAAAATGAAAACAGTAATTCCTAATTTAATAATTAAAACTAATCCATTAATTGAAGTCAAAAAAAATGTAAGTTATGGTAGTTTAATTTCGTTTGATGTAATAGATAGTACAAATAAAGAACTAAATTTAGTTATAAATTATTTACAAAGTAAGGGCTACAAAATAGATATACTTAGTAATCATGTAGAAGAAAGTCTAAATAAAAGTTGTAAAAATGTTAGATTAAGTGATTAAATATTCCAAAATATTCCATCATATGAATATAGAATAATATCAAGAAAGGAGAATATTATGTTTTCAAAATTTGATGAATCTAGTCAAAAGATTTTGACAATTGCTAAAAAAGAAATGATGGATTTAAATCATCCTTATGTTGGTACTGAACACTTAGTTTTATCTATTTTAAAAGAGGATAATCCAATATCAAAAAAACTTAAAAACTATAATTTGAATTATGATTTATTTAAAAGTGAGATAATTAGAATTATAGGAAAAGGTAGTAAAAAAAGTGAATGGTTTTTATATACTCCTCTTCTAAAGAGAGTTTTGGAAAATGCTATATTAGATAGTAAGGAAAATAATGATGGAGAAGTATGTGTAGAACATCTTTTTTCTGCACTTTTAGAAGAAGGAGAAGGTATTGCAATTAGAATATTTATATCTATGGGTATAGATATAGATGAACTATATAAGGAGTTTTCTAAAAAAATAGTTAAATCTAATAAAGGGAAAAAAAGTAAAAAATTATTGCTTAATGAACTTGGTACAGACTTAACTCTTTTAGCAAAAAATAAAAGTTTAGATCCAGTAATTGGAAGAGATAAAGAAATAAAAAGAGTAGTAGAAATACTTTCTAGAAGAACAAAAAACAATCCAGTATTAGTTGGGGTTGCTGGTGTTGGTAAAACTGCAATAGTAGAGGGACTTGCAACTTTAATTGTAAATAATGATGTGCCAGAAAATTTAAAAAATAAAAGAATAATATCATTAGATATGGCAAGCACTGTTGCAGGAACAAAATATAGAGGTGAATTTGAAGAAAGAGTAAGAAAAATATTAAAAGAATTAGAAGAAAATCCAGATATAATATTATTTATAGATGAAATTCACACAATAGTAGGTGCAGGTGGAGCTGAAGGCGCAATTGATGCATCTAATATATTTAAACCTGCATTAGCTAGAGGAAAAATAAGGTGTATAGGTGCAACTACAATTAATGAATATAAAAAATCGATTGAAACAGATAGTGCTTTGGAAAGAAGATTTCAGAAAGTAAATGTTGAAGTTCCAAATAAAACTGACGTTAAAAATATTTTGTTAAATTTAAAAGAAATATATGAATCATATCATGGTGTAAAAATAAGTGAAGAAGTAATAGAAGATATAATAAATTTATCAGATAAATATATATATGATAGATATGAGCCAGATAGGTCAATAGACATATTAGATGAAGTATGTGCGAAAGTAAGTATAAAAGAAACTAAGGAAATAACTAAAGTAAAATTATTAGAAAAAGAATTATCAAATGTGATAAAAGAGAAAAATAATTTTATTTTAGATCAAAATTATGAGGAAGCATCAAATTATAAAGAAAAAGAATATAATTTAAATAGTAAAATAAATAGTATTAGAATGAAATTAATTTCTAAACCAACAATAAAAAAAGTTACTAGAAAAGATATATTAGATATAATAAGTTCAAAATCTAAAATACCCGTATATGAAATGAGTAATGATATTAATAATGAATTTATTAAATTAGAAAAATATTTAAAAGAAAAAATAATAGGTCAAGATAATGCAATTGATAGTTTAATACAGATAACAAAAAAAATGAAACTAGGACTTAAAGAGGAGAAAAAACCAATTTCACTTTTATTTATTGGACCTACTGGTGTAGGTAAAACAGACCTAGTTAAAAATTATACAAAAAAATTATATGGTATTGATAATTTAATAAGACTTGATATGAGTGAATATACACTAGATCATTCAATTAATAAAATAGTAGGATCTTCACCTGGATATGTAGGCTATGAAGACAATAAAAATATACTTGAAGAAGTAAGAAATAAGCCATATTCAGTAATACTTTTAGATGAAATAGAAAAAGCCAGCCATAATGTTTTAAATTTATTTTTACAAATATTGGATGAAGGCTTTATTAAAGATTCAAAAGGTAATATTATAAGATTCGATAATACAGTCATTATAATGACATCAAATATTGGACAAGAGAAAATAAATGTAGGTTTTAATAGTGAAAAAAATAATATTAATTTGAAAGAATATTTAAGCCCTGAATTTATAAATAGAATAGATAAAATAATTAATTTTAAAAAATTGAGTATAGAAGATGTAAAAAATATTGTAAATATTAATTTAAATAAATTAAAAATTAAATATAAAAATAAAGGAATAAATTTATCTTTTAGTAAAAAAATTATTCCAGATATAGTAAAATTATCTAATTACGAAGAATATGGTGCTAGACAAATAAAAAAAGTAATTAAGGAAAAAGTAGAAGTATTGATAATTGATGACGTTCTACTAGGAAAAGATAAAATTATAATAGATAGCATTGAAAATAAATTAATTAATTCATAAAAACAAAATACATTATTGTATTTTGTTTTAACTTATTATATAATCAATATAGAAAATAGGTGAAGTTATGAATAATAAGGGTTTTTTATTAAATGAATTATTAATATGTTCAGCACTATCTTTTATAATAATTATTGCAATATTTAATTCTACTATATCTTTAAATCAAAGATTAAATAATTTGTATATTGAAAATAAAGCTTTATCAAAGCAAATAATATTAAATAGAAAAATTGCTTATAATTATTCAAATTATGAACTTAATAGTCTATCAAAGTCAAATAATAAATACACCTTAAAATTTGATAAAAATAGAACTACAACTATAGAAGTTGCTGCAAATGCAATATATGTTAATAATACAGATGATGAAAATAATAAAGAGATGATTAGTCTTGATCAAAATATGAAAATTACTTCGACATCAACAATTTTTAATTGCGTTACTATTAATAATAAGTCATTGGTATCTCTTAAAATTCCAATAACGTATACTGGTTCTAATAATAAATATGGAATAGAACTATATAATATTACTCAGAAAAGTTGTACTAATATTGGTATCGGTTCAGGTAGCTTATAATGATATAGCTAAAAATGTGTGAAATTACGGTTTTGCACGTTTTTTAGTTGACTATAAATTTCTAAATGCATATAATTAGAATGTTGACTTTATTTTTCTATACGAAAGGAGTTTTATAATGGGTAAAATATTATCATATTTAAAAAAATATTGGTGGCAAATAATTTTAGTTATTGTATTTGTCGCGATACAAGCACATACTGATTTAACCCTACCAGAATATATGTCTAAAATAGTAGATACAGGTATAACAAATTCTGATATGGATTATATTATAAAAGTTGGAATAGAGATGATTTTACTTACATTAGTTGGAGTTGTTTCTACTATTATTGTAGGATTTTTCTCTGCCAAAATATCTTCAGGTTTAGCTAAAAGTTTAAGAAAAGATGTATTTGAAAGTGTTTCTAACTTTTCATCAGAAGAAATTAATAAATTTTCTCAAAGTTCATTGCTTACTAGAACTACAAATGATATACAACAAATACAAATGGCTATTTTTATGGTTCTTAGAATGCTTTTAATGGCACCTATGATGGGTATTGGTGGAATAACAAAAGTAGTTAAAAATAGTCCATCATTAACTTGGATAATTGCAATATCAGTTGCTGCATTATTTATAATATTAATTTTATTATTTTCTATTGCAATGCCTAAATTTAAAATATTACAAAAGTTAATTGATAGACTAAATTTAGTTACTAGAGAAAATCTGACAGGATTAAGAGTAATAAGAGCTTTTAATAAAGAAGAATATCAAGAACAAAAATTTAATAAAGCTAGTAAAGATTTGACAAGTGTAAATTTATTTGTAAATAGAGTGATGATTATTTTACAGCCAGCTACTATGCTTATTATGAACATTACTACAATTGCAGTTATTTGGTTTGGATCACAATACGTAGATAGCGGAACATTACAAATAGGAGATATGATGGCTTTTATACAATATTCGATGCAAATAATGATTTCGTTTATGATGTTGTCTATGTTATTTGTAATAGTGCCAAGAGCAAGCATTTCTGCTAATCGTATTAAAGAAGTATTAAATACTAAATCTAAAATTAAGGATTCTAAAAATCCTAAATTACCTGAAAGAGAAAACATTGGAAATATTGAATTTAATAACGTATCATTTAGTTATCCGGATAGTGATGAAGCAGTATTAAATGATATATCATTTATCGCTGAAAAGGGTAAAACTACAGCTTTTATAGGATCTACTGGTAGTGGAAAATCAACTTTGATTAACTTAATACCTAGATTTTACGATGTAACTGATGGAGAAATATTAGTAAATGGAATTGATGTAAGAGATTATAAATTATCTGATTTAAGAGATTATATAGGTTATGTACCACAAAAAGGAATTTTATTTTCTGGTACTATAAAAAGTAATATTAAATATGGAAATGATAATTTAAGCGATAACGAAATAGAAAATGTAGCAAAAGTTTCACAAAGTTACGATTTTATAATGGAAAAAGATAACAAATATAATACAGAAATATCACAAGGTGGTAAAAATGTTTCTGGTGGACAAAAACAAAGATTGTCAATTGCAAGAGCTTTAGCAAAAAATCCTGCAATATTTATATTTGATGATAGTTTTTCTGCGCTAGATTTTAAAACAGATAGAGTTTTGAGGAAAGAATTAAAAAATTATACTAAAGATGCAACAGTTTTAATAGTAGCACAAAGAATAAGTACTATTATGAATGCAGATAAAATAATAGTATTAGATGAGGGAAAAATAGTAGGAATGGGTAAACATAAAGATTTACTTAAATCTTGCAAAATTTATAAAGAGATAGCCTTATCTCAATTATCTAAGGAGGAATTATAATGCATGGTAGAAATAATATTTCCAAAAATACAAAAGTTAAAGATGTTAAAAAAACTATCAAAGGTTTATTAAAATATTTAAAACCATATTCTATTCAAATATTTTTTGTTCTATTATTTTCTATTGGTTCAACTATACTTATGATATGGGGTCCAAAGATACTTGGTAAGGCAACAACAAAATTGTTTGAGGGTATAATGTATAAAAAAATAAGTCCTTTAGGTTTTATAGATTTTGATTATATATTTACTATATTATCGTTATTACTTTTAGTATATATTATAAGTGCACTTTTAAGATATATTCAAGAATTTGTAATGAATACTATTTCACAAAAAATATCATATAATTTAAGAAGTCAAATATCCGTAAAAATCAATAAATTACCACTTAAATATTTTGATAAAAATACTTATGGGGATGTTTTATCGAGAGTTACAAATGATGTTGATACAATAAGTAATAATTTGCAACAAACTTTATCAAATATAGTTTCAGCTATTGTAACATTAATTGGTGTGTTAATTATGATGTTATCAATATCACCACTTTTAACTCTTATTACAATATTAACTCTTCCTATCGCAACTATACTTGTGGGAATAATTGCTTCAAGAAGTCAAAGATATTTTAAAAACCAACAAAGAATGCTAGGTAAAATAAATGGACATATTGAAGAATCATATTCTGCACATGAAGTTATTCAAGCATTTAATGCTCAAGATAAAACATTAGATAAATTTAATAGATATAATAATGAATTATATACTTCAGCTTGGAAAAGTCAGTTCTTATCAGGTTTAATGATGCCGATACTTAATTTCGTTAGTAACATAGGTTATGTCGGAGTGTGCATATTAGGAGGATATTCTGTTATAAAAGGAAAAATACAAATAGGAGATATTCAAGCTTTTTTGCAATATGTAAGACAATTTAATCAACCTATAATGCAAGTAAGTCAAATTGCAAATGTATTTCAATCGGTAATGGCAGCAAGCGAAAGAGTATTTGAATTTTTAGATGAAAAAGAAGAAGTTAAAGAAATTGAAAACCCAATTATTTTAGATGACTTAAAAGGTGAAGTAATATTCGATCATGTGAATTTCGGTTATGATAAAGATAACATAATAATACATGATTTTAATGCTAAAATAAAACCTGGACAAAAAGTTGCAATTGTAGGACCTACAGGTGCAGGAAAAACTACATTAGTCAATTTACTTATGAGATTCTATGAATTAAATTCCGGATCAATAAAGATAGATGGAATAGACATAACTAATATGAAAAGGGAAAATTTAAGAAAAACTTTAGGTATGGTTTTACAAGATACATGGTTATTCAATGGAACAATAAAAGATAACATCGCATTTGGAAAATTAGATGCTAATGATTCTGAAATAATAGAAGCAAGTAAAGAAGCTGATGCAGATCATTTTATTCGTACTCTACCTGAAGGATATAATATGATGATAAATGAAGATGGAAGTAACATATCATCAGGTCAAAAACAACTTTTAACTATTGCTCGTGCTTTTCTAGCTAATCCCGGTATATTAATATTAGATGAAGCAACGAGTAATGTAGATACTAGAACTGAAATATTAATACAAGATGCAATGTCTAAACTTATGGAAGGAAGAACAACTTTTATAATTGCTCATAGACTTTCAACTATAAAGGATGCAGATATAATACTCGTAATGGATAATGGAAATATAGTAGAACAAGGAAATCATGAATCATTACTAAAGAAAAAAGGATTTTATTATAATCTATATAATAGTCAGTTTGAAACTACAAATTAAAACTTCAATTTATATGAAGTTTTTTTCTTTTATCGAGTTGCTTTTTATGTATATGCAACCTTTCGTTAACGATTGACATTTATAATTTTTTTATATATAATCTTGAATTTGACACTTGTTACATAGAAAAACTCTCACAAATCCTTGAAAAATAAGAGAAAAACGAGAGTTTTTTTGTTTGAAAAAAGTGACGTACCTTTCTACTTTTTTGGGGTGTCTGAAAAAATTTTTAATTTTTTTTAAGAAACTGGCTAATAGCTTGTTTTTAAGCCAAATTATTTGTAAAGTGTTTTTTATATAGTTTGTAGTTCGTGAATATATTTTATTTATCTAAAAAGTTATAAAATTAAAATTTAGACTATTGTAAATGACAAGATAAAATGTTAGAAAAATGGCAAAATAAAATGTTATAAAATTATAAGGTTAAAAATGATGTGAAATAGTTCAAAATATTAATTCAAAATAAAAACGATTTTATTAATTAATTTATCAAATAATTTATTATCAATATTTTTAATTAAGTGTGTATTAGTTGAACATCAATATGTTCAAACATATTTAATGTTAATATAAATATTAGATCTCTATTAGGTTCTTCTTCCAATATTGTTTTATATTATCAACCTTTTTAAATTATTATATTTTCCTTATATCTTTAATTACATACAATTTATAGAATTATAGTAAATTATCAAATCAATAATTACTTTTACTATTATGATTATTAATTGTAAATAATATCCTTAGTTTGGTAATTATTAATAATAATCTTATATTCTTTTTATGTTTTCCGTACAAATATCATTTTATTATTAACAGTAATTTTTTTCATAATGATATAAATGTTAAATGAAATTAGCTAGTTTTGAATTAATTCATTTTTAATTATTTCTTTTTATTGTTCAATAAACAAAACAGTTTTGTTTTCTATCTTAATAATAACTATAATAGTAATGTTATTTATCTATCAAATTGTTAATAAATTATTTGAACTAGTATTTTATTGTGCTTTTATTTGCTTTAAAATTTTTTCTATATTTTCATAGGTGCTTATTTCATAATCTGTTCTAAAATTAAAAGCTTTATGCAAATCATCTGTTAAATCATCTCTTACATAAGCAGGAACATACCCGGCACCTTTTTCTTCATATACTTCCATATCTCTTAACTTATCTATTATTTGTGTATCAGTATATTTATAATTTAATTTGTTTTCTAATATTCTATATATCAGTAACGCAATAAAACATGTTAGAAAATGTGCCTTTATTCTATCTTCTCTAGATAAATACATTGTTCCAGAATCAAAGTCTGTTTTTAAAATTCTGAAGCTTTCTTCTATTTCCCATCTTTGTTTTGATATGTCTAATATATCTTTTATATTCCCAGTTAAATTAGTAGTTGTTCCATAATAACCATCATATTTTTCTTCTTCATTTATAGCTTCATAATCTATTGAATAAGAATAATTATACTTAGCTTTTTTATTATCTTCATTTAGAGAATTTTCATCATTTAGAGTTCTTTCTTTTTTACTTTTTTTTGTTTTTTCTTTGCCTTCAACTTCAGTTATTTCTTCTTTAATTAATCTCCTATAGTCATTAGGATTATTACTAAGCTTCATTTTTTCACCGGTTTTATTTCCATCAATTTTTTTCTTAGCTCTGTCTATCTGACCATTTCTTACATTTCTTAAATAATCTCTATATTTTATTTGAAACGTAACTATTAAATCTTGAACTACATGATCTGTTTCTGTTTGAATTATTTTATAGAAAACTGTTTCATAATGTTTTTTGCTTTCTTTTTCATTATTTAAAATATCAGATAATTTGTAGGTGTTTCTTAAATCACCAATAATTCTCCAATCATCATCTTTAAATACTTTTTCTTTATATTCTTCTTTTAATTTTTTTATTGATTGAGTTATAACAAAAGCTCTTCCATCTTCAATGTTAAATTTTTTTATTTCATCAGTACACATAGCTGCATCTGTACAAATTATAGTTTTCTCATTTTCTAAATTAAAATCTTTTATTACTTTTTTTTGTAAAGGAATTAATTTTTTTGTTTCACTTTCATTTCCAGGATAAATAACAGTTGCGATTGGAAAACCATTTCCATCCATTAATAGTCCCATACCAACTAATGGATTTGGCTTATGGTCTTTACCTTTACCATATTTTCTAAATTCATCTTCTTCATTAATTTCAAAATAATAATTAGTACAATCAAAATACATTATCCTAGTATTTCTATCAATGATACTTTTACTATTATTATATAATTCTTTTTGAATATAATTTAAATCAGAGTTTAAATATGTTAAAGCTCTATATATATTTTCTAATGAGTATTTAGGAGTTTCAATAAAATTTTTACTTAATTCAAAAGTTTTTAATTTACTTGATGGATAAATAATTCTTGAAAATACTAGACTACATAATACTTCATTTAAATCAAATTCAAATTTGTGTTCCTTACTAATATGTTTAACGATTTTATCTAACTTTAGAGAATAATAAATATCTTTTAAAAATAAATATCCGACATTGAATTTATTTTTTACGTTCATAGGAATTAATTTATCAGTATATTTTTCAATGATTATTTTTTCACCATTAGTAGGAATATTATTTTTTTGAATAAAGTTTTCTAAATAGGCATTTAGCCAAGAGTCAACGTCCATATTTTCTTGAGATGCCATTTGAGAAACTTTTGCATGACTTCCAATGTATTGGACTATTCTAGAAGTTCTTTTTCCATTTCTCTTATAGTCGTCAATAATAGAATAACTTTTACTGTTTTTTGAATGACTAATTTTAATTCTTGCCATAAGCGATCCTCCCTATGATTAAATTATACCACAGGTACGAAAGGTACGCAAGAACTATTTCCGAAAAAATCAAGTTTTTTCAATGCTTCAAAGGCTGTTTTTTCTAAATAAGTGTCAAAGATGGGGTAGTGGAAGATTCTAAGACTAACGAAGTACAACCAGAAGTAATCGAAGAAATAAAAGAAGAACCTAAAGTAGAAGA
>CANQLF010000066.1 GCA_947624635.1 uncultured Bacilli bacterium
CTTTCTCTTGTTTTTTCATTCATAGATAAAAGTCTTCCTCTGATTGTTTCATAAACATCTGCAAAAACCGGAAAATCTTTAGATGTAAATTTAGAAAAATCAGTATTGTAATCTATTCCAAATCTTTTATATGTATCTTGAACTACTTCACTAAACATAGTAAGTACATCTTCTGTTATATCAGGTGAATAATATCTCATGAATGCTTTTAAAAATTGTAATGTCTTAGTAAGGATTGTGTATCCAAGACCTTGTGATAATTCTTCTTCATCAGCATCAACTATTACCTCAAGTGGATTAATCATACCAAATTGTCCACCTTTACCAAGATCTACCATATCAGCTCCATATGCCCTACCCATATCACCTAATTCGTCTTCAGGATCTATTGCAACTATTTGTGCATCATTTCTGATATGTGATCTTAAAATTATCTTAGCAGTTGTACTTTTACCACTACCAGATGTACCTAGTATAATTAAGTTTGCATTATTTCTATTATGTTCTTTTTTTATTTGATATAGAAATTGATTAAATAATATAACTCCACCAGAAAAATCTACACCAAGTAAGCAAGATAATCCAGGATCTTTTATGCTATCGAATATGAATGGATACATAGCTGCCATTGTAATAGAAGGCATTGGTGTACCAATTCTTTGTTCAATATCTTGACTAGGAAATATTGGTATTATAGATTTAAGAACTTTTTCTTGTTCAAAACGAAGTGATACCGCTTTCATTTCCATTGCTTCCATATAATTTCTTACTTGTACTTTTTTAGTTTCTAACTCTTCTTTAGTATCAGCAGTAATCATTATGTGCATTTGAAAATCAAATATTCTTGCTTGAGAAGATGCAAGCATTTGAACAAAATACTCTAATGAATCTATATCTTGCCTTATTCTTTCTTGTATTGTTTTATCGTTTTCTTCTTGATATCTTTGTTTTAAATCAGCTATTTCTTTATTTAACATTTTAGTGATTACAGAAAAAGGTAAAGGGATATGTTTAATTACTACTTTAATTCCTGACATACTTGTTAAATTAGATAAATAGCCAGGTTGAATAAATTTAGGATATGAAACAACTGTTAATATAGTTGAATATTTATCACTAATTATAAAATCTCCTGCATTAAATTGCAAACCCTTTGGGGCTAATTCACTTTTTAATTTCATTCTGGCATCACTGCTCCAAATCCTGTGGTTTGTCCACCATTTAAGAAGTTTTCAATTAAAACTCTTAAATCATCATTATTAGTTTGTGAAGCTGAAAGCCCACAACTAGCTAAGTTATTGATTAGTAATCTAATTCTTTTTTGAATTAAATCATCATTCTTTTCTCTAAATAATAAGTAATATTCTGTATCAACTACATTATTTGCTGTATACATATTAGCTTTATTAATATCTTCCATAATTAATTTTCTAATATATTGTTTTTGAGTTTGGTTATATAAAAGTTGCAATTGAGATAAATATAATGATATATCTACTGGTCTATCCGCTGATATAATCCAAAATTCAAAATCAAGTAAATTATATAAATTTTTTAAAGCAATTAAAACTGCATCTTGACTTGCTTGATCTAATATGAATATATTTCTTGGTTGTATTTTAACTCCAGTTACTTTCCATTTATTATCGAGTATTATCATTCCATTCATTATGGAATTAATAGGTAACCAATCTTCTGTATATTTACTGTTTGTCGTCGCCACTTGTAACACACCAACCTTTCCATATATAATTTCTTCTATTATTTAAATACTGATATATACTAGTTATTAAGACTAATACATTATGATAATTAGGTACTGGAGCTACTAGAAAAGCTCCGATAACTGCAGGTGTTAGTATTATAATTGTTCTCCATAACTCACCTGTACCAATTATTATTAATAATAGAAATGAAATTGCTAATCCTATTCCAAATATTATTAAGTCAATACCTCTAAAATAATTAAATATTAACTGTCCTCTTTTTGAGTTAGCTGGTATTAAATATCCTTCACTTAACATAACACATCGCATCCTTCATTATTCTTTTTTGCCATTTTGACCTTCCATCCTTTTTTGTTGTGTTTCTGCTTTTTGTTGTAATTTATTATTTTCTATTTGACGTTTTTCAAGTTTAGCGTCTTGTTCTGTATATTTTAAATATTGTTGTTCATTAGCATCAGTAATTCCTTCCGCAGCCATAACACTACTTAAATCCAATCCTTTGCCATCTGAACCTCTAAATTCTGTAACTTTACCACTAGCATCAGTTTTAGTCCATAATTTATCAAAATCATTATATGAATATTGTGTTAATGCTTGAAGTCTTGCAGGGGCTAAACCTTGTGCAACTTCATTTTGAGCATAACCAACATTACTTTTAGCTCTAGAAATACTTGCTCCAATATTTTTAAGTCTGTTTGATTCTTTCTTAGCTT
The DNA here is from genome assembly GCA_947624635.1 of uncultured Bacilli bacterium. Lineage (GTDB taxonomy): Bacteria > Bacillota_I > Bacilli_A > RF39 > UBA660 > SIG205. Next base: position 2,441 of record CANQLF010000066.1, read on the forward strand.
GTGTATCTATACCTGCAAAACCTAAAGCTCTATCACCAACTAAGTTATACCATGCTGCTTTTGCTGAATTACCATAAACTTTAGCTCTATCGCTACGATTTTCTCTATTTGTTCTAGAGGTATTTAAAGCCTTGCCAAATGCGGCACCAAAAGTCGCGTTTTTCTTAAATCCATTTTGACCACCATGAAATGCACCAGATGCTGTTCCACCTATAATTGATCCAACTGTACCAAATGCTGATCTAAGTCCTGCTCCTACACCGGTTCCTCCATTTTCTCTAGCTTTTTTAACTGCATCAACAGTATTTCCTATTCCTCTACCTAAATTACTTAATCCTCCAGCTGCACCAGCTGCAACTGTAGTTGCACCACCAAGTAAAGCAGTTTTAGCAATTCCTTTAAATCCACTTTCTTCATCCATTTTAACTCCAAATAAATCACCTATTAATTTTGGAGCATTTTTAGCAAATACTAATAGACCTAAGATAATAGCTACCATTGCTAAACCACTAACTCCACCTTGTCCAGAAGAAATATGTTCTAAATTAGAAACATTAAGAATACTAAATACATATATTACAAAATAAACGATAATTAATTTTACAAATACACTTACATAAGTTGAAATACACATTTTCGTCCATTTATTAAATGTATTATCTTTTCCACCACTAACATACGCAGTAATAGGAATTGGTGCGATAATTTGTAAAAATACGAGTTTTACCAAACGTACACCAACATCTATACAAAATCCCAAAACTAACCAAGCAACCATTCCAGTAGCTATAGTAGAAACTAAAAATTTATAATCAAATATTCTTTCATTATTTACTTTTTCTTCAAAGCAATCTATTCCGTCTACACTACGTAAATCATTAATGTCTGATGAGTTATCGTGTAATTTTGCATAGCATTTTCTTATTTTTTCATCAACAGAACTATCATTTGCATCTACACTTAACTTTTCATCTTCAGGTGTTTCAATTAAACTTGCAAACACAGTTCTTGCCATAACTCTACCTTGATCTTTAATTGCTGAACCCTGATTACTATTTGTATCTGATGACGTTCCAACATCTCCTAATATAAGACGTGCAACCAAATTATCTCTAATAATTGCTCCTTGTAATTGTAATGCTATATTAAAAATAATCGGTACTGCAATAATCAGTGATAAAGCAATAACAATTCTTGTCGCTAATTTTCCAGCACCTTTTTCTTTATCAGCAAGCAGGTCAGGATTCGTAAGCATTTGTAATAAAGAAAAGGCAACTTTAAACATCATGAAAACTCCTATGATTACATATATTCTTTGTGCAAAATCCGAAAACACAGAATCTGTAAATTTTAAATCTGATAATTCAACAAATATTGAAAATAAAAGGGTATTAATTTTATATATGACATTGTCTAAAAGTAAGCATAAGCTTACAAACATATTATAAATAAAATCCATATAATAGCATCTCCTTTTATTATTTTAAACTACACAAACTATCTTTTAAACCCGCCGGTAAGAAACCGAACATCAATTTAAATATTATTGGTAGTAATATTATTGCAGCAACAACAATCAATCTTTTTACAAATTTTGATTGTGCTTTCTTTAAAGCATCATTATCAGTTGCAGCAACAGCTTTTGCAAAATCCATAACTCCAAATATAATTAATATAATAGGAGCAGCTATTTCTAACCAACCATAAATTTGTTTAATTATTTTAAATGTTTCTGTGCTTTCTAATGCTTCACATGTTAATGGACTTCCAGTAGACAATTCCGTGTTGGAATTATTATTTTCAGTACTACTACCATTTTGATCATATTGAGAATCTGGAGCCAAGCTTTTATTATTATAAGTCAATTCTTCAATCCTTGATCCAAATTGTTTTGAAGTATATATAACAAAATGATTTTGAACCCCATAATCCACCCATAAAGATGATGGACAAGATGATGAAAATAAACTATTATCAAAACTACCACTTTTTGAAAAACTACTTGGAACATTAACATTTCCACTACTATCAATATCTATAGTTAAACTTGGCGATGATTCATTTTCACGGTAATATCCACAAGAACGAGAATTTGCAGTAGCATTACTTTCCTCACTTGGAACATTCCATTTATATAAATTCATTTGTCCAAAATTTTTACCCTGTACTTTATCTTTATATACTGACATTTCATAATTTATTACAGTTCCGTTTGATATAGAACTTCTATAATAAATTCCAGGACATCCCAACTTACTGGAATTATTAGTATCTTTCATGGCATCAAAAGGTATTACGTTATTTACTATTTTTGCACTACTATATTGCGCTTCTCTCCCATTAACATTCATTTTAAAGTGACTAAAATTATATTCAACTTTTCCGTTTTGTGCTTTAATATATAATTGAACTCTATTTCCATTTGATAAAGTTTCTGGACTATTTCCAGATATTGAATACCAACACTCTAATGGCTCATCAGCAAATACACACGGAGTAAAAACAAAGAATGCACAAACAAATATTAATAATATAAATAATTTATTTAATTTGATCTTCATAAATTTCACATCCAATATATTTTTTAATATAATTTCATATATTAATCAATTATATCATACTTTTTAAATATTTAAATTACTTTTTAACAAATATTACAATAATTTTATTAAACAATTAAAAGAACTAAGAACCTTTTTAAGAATTCTTAGTTCTTAATATAATTATTTCTAATTTTTAGCATTTTTCCAACAATCTTGATATTTAACAGGATCACCAGAATCAGTTTTATCAATAGTTATTAATCCCATTACTAAATTTACAATTAATGGAATGAAGAATACAATAACTGCTGCAATAGCTCTTTTTACAAAAGTACCTTGAGACTTTTTTATTTCATCTTCTTTACCAGCCATAACAGCTTTCATTAAATCAATTGAACCCATTATAATTAATAATATTGGAACAGCAATTTGAATTATTGTTAATACTGATCTTACTACTCCTAAAATTTGAACTAATTCACTACTAGATTCACATATTGTACCAATTGTAGTAGCCCCAACATAAATTAAATTCATAATATTCCTCCTCACAAATCTATATTGATTATATCATATTTTTATCTATTTTAAATACTTTTTTCGACTTTTTAATAAAAAATTGAAAAGTTTAACAAGAATCAGGGTTAATAAGACATGTGTAACAATTTGATTTATCTACGCCCAATACTGCATTCATAAATAAATTTACAATTATAGGAACTAAGAAAACAATAACAGCTGCAATTATTCTTTTTATAAGTGTTGAATAAGCTTTTTTAATATCTTCTTCTTTATTTGCAGCTACAGCTTTTAATATATCAATAGATCCCATTACTATTAATAATATTGGTACAGCTATAAAAGCAACTTTCAATATATATCCCCAAAACTTAAATATACCTACAGTGTTTGAATCACTACAAATATCAATTAATCCTATAAGCATAAATATACACCTCCACTAAATTATATCATATTTATATTAATTTATCTATTTTTTATTAACTGTTATCACATATTGAACTACTTGATTATTTGAATATTCAATAGATACTATAACTATATTTTTATCAACTACAAATATAGTTACATCTTTTATTCTAATATTTCATATATTAATCTCGGTTCTTCTTTTATATTATCACTAAGAGTATAAGCTGATTTTATCATTTCATCTATATTAGTTACATTTTTATTATAATAAATTGTCACAAGAGGTTCTCCTATTCTTACAGAATCCCCTATTTTCTTATGTATTTCTAAACCTACTGAATAATCTATGTCATCATATATATTTTTTCTTCCTGCACCAAGTAACATAGAAGCTTCACCTATTTTTTCTGTATTTATTTTACTTACAAAACCTTCTTTATCCGATAGTATAACCTTTTTTCTAGATTTAATTTGCAATTTATTAATATTTCCTCCTTGGTAACTTACAAATTCTAAGAATTTCTTATAAGCATTTTTATTATTTAAATTTTCTCTAACTAGACTTAATGCTTCATTAAGTTTAATATTTTTACCTAATGAAACCATATATGATGCGATGATTATTGATAAATTAGTTATATCTTCTGGCCCTTTACCTACAAGAGTTTCCATTGCCTCTTTTATTTCTAGAGAGTTTCCTACCATTTTACCTAAAGGTTGGTTCATATTAGATAATATACATACTACTTCTTTACCATGTATTTTACCTATTTTAATCATCAGTCTAGCTAACTTTCTTGCATCTTCTAATGTTTTCATTAGTGCGCCATTACCTACTTTTAAATCTATTACTATTTTATCTACTCCACTAGCTAATTTTTTACTCATTATTGATGATGCTATTAATGGAATAGATGAAGTTGTACCAGTAACATCTCTTAGAGCATATATTTTTTTATCAGCTGGAGCTAATTGACTATTAGCGCTACTATCTACCATTCCTACTTTATTTACTTGTTCTATGAATTTAGTAGTGCTTAGATTAGATATAAAACCTGGAATAGATTCTAATTTGTCTATTGTTCCACCAGTAAAACCTAGACCTCTACCACTCATTTTGGCTACTTTTACTCCACAAGAAGCAACTAATGGTCCAACTATTAATGTAGTTTTATCACCCACTCCTCCTGTAGAATGTTTATCAACTTTTATTCCTTCTATTTTAGATAAATCAAGTGTTTTTCCGATTTTTAACATAGAATTAGTTAAATTAATTGTCTCTTCATCGCTCATTCCATTTATGCATATAGCCATTAATAGTGAACTCATTTGATAATCTTTTATTGTTCCATTTAAAAAATTATCAATAACAAATTGTATTTCATCACTACTTAATTCTTCATTTAATCTTTTTTTGTTTATAATATCAATAATATTCATATCATCATTCTCCTAGTTTAATAGTATCACAATAGAAAAAAGGAATCAACAGCTTTGATTCCTAAATATCACTAAATTTATTTTTCTTTCTTATATATAGTATTGCACCCGTTGAACATACAAGAATTGTTCCTATCAATGTATAAGCAATTCCAACACCTGTACGAGGACTTTGTGCATTGTTATCTTCTGGTGTTTCTACTCTTCCATTAGAATTATTTCTCCAAATTGCGTATAATGTCAAATTGTCATCTTGATATTTGCCGCAATGTTTAGGTTCACTAGAACCAGAACAATATTCTTTAGCTGCTGTATTATTGTCAAGTGGTGTATAATTACAATCTGGTTCAGTAGCAAATTTATTTGTTGACCATCCTAAGAATGTATAACCATCTCTAGTTGGTACATTTTTTTTGATTACAGCGCAATATCCTTCTTTAGAACTATGACTTCCAGGCATTCCATCTACATCATCAGAAGTGTTTTCTTCATAATAAACGTTAAACATATAAGAACCAGTTGAAGGCTCTACACTAGTTGTACATTTTTGTAGAGGAACTTCATAGATTACAAAAGCATAAGCTTCACAATATTTGTATGGATCTATATATGTACCATCATCGCTACATTTCCATCCTTTGCTTTTAGCTTCATTAACATAATCTGAACTAGGAGTAGTAAAGCTTGAATTTTTTTCTAATTGATAAATATTTGTTCTAAATGGATTACCAGCTTCGGCGCCACTTTTTGAATCATAAGTTAATAAATCATTTCCACTAATTTTATAATTTGTAAAATCTGGAAAATTCTTAGTTAAATATACTGTAAAAGTTTCTTTTAAATTACCATTACTATCAAGAATTGAATCACCACTTATACTAGCAGAATTAAGTGAAAAAATTGATTTTGAAATTTGATCAATATATGTTTCTCTACTACCATTAAATGCGTCTCTATTTTCTCTTAACAAGTATACTATCTTATCATCAGTATAGTCTTCAGCTTTTTCACTACTTGTACCATTTTTTTGGTGTTTATAACTATAGTAATGAACATTACTTACTGTACCTTTATCATCGTATGCCCATTCAGTAGTATCAAAAAATTTACCACTTAAGTCTATTGCCATAGAAAGCCAATCTGTTACTGATGTACTTAAAGAGTTTGGACCTAACATAACGTTTTCTATATTTGGGCCTCCATATTTTTCATAGTATAAGCAGCCTTCTTTTGATTTATGACCATGTGATCCACATGAATAATCTTCTCTTAATTCCCAACCTCTATTTTCTTCTTTAGATCCATTACCGCTTTCGTAGTTATGAAATGTTGCACTCCATCTAGTTGTACCGGATTGGCTTCCAACAGTATACTTGCCAGTACCATTATTGCTTATTTCCGCACCCATTACTGGTTCAATAAAATAATAAGTATTTGTCCTATATTCACATGTTTTGTTTATCACGGATACATTTGCATTTTGTGCTTTTGTAACCAACGGTATAGCTACAACCACTAAAGCTATTACCCCTAAAATCACAATAGATAACTTTTTCTTCATATTTATCATCTTCCTCCATTATTCTACATACAGAATAACATAAATTTATCCAAATAGTCAATAATTTAATACGAAGAAAATGAAAAAAGTTCTATTGAGTAATTAATTTAAATGTGATAATATTATTTTAGGATAAAATATAGTTTTGGAGGTGATTTTTATAAAAGATATTGTAGTTCATATAGATGATAATAAAATAATTTTCTCAGTAAAAAATGATGAACTTGTAAAAATAATCTCTTTTAATGAAGATGATAAAAATAGCATCATAGGAAATGACGAAATAGTATTTAGTGAAGAATATATATTAAATAATCCTAAAATACTATCTAATTTTATAAATGGTATAGTCCAAGATAAGAATATTAATATTGTATATATAAATGATTATAGTATTATAACTTTAATTTTGAATATTTTAAATTATTGCAAAAATATATCATCTATTTATATTGATATCAATGAAGAATTAAGTAACGAAATATGTGATAAATTGCTACTATGTAAATACATTAAAAATATTGATTGTTACAGCACTCCACTATATTTTTTAGATGAATTTGATAAAAAAAATATAAAAGTAGATTTTAGAATGATATATTTATCAAATAGTGATTTTATTCTAAATAATAATTTATCAACTTATTCTAAAATGTATTATCAAGATAATATTATATTTGATAAAATGTTACGTAAAATAGATACTATTGATTTTTCAATGTTCTTAAAATTAAATAATCACCTTAAAACTATTAATGTATATAATTTTTCTTTTGAATTACTAAACCAAATTGTATCTATATTAGAAGAAAATAACAAAAGAGATATACAAATAAATTTAATGGCTGAAATAGATAATGCTCAAACAATTCAAAACTCTATGCAATATTTAAAAACTTTAGATAAAGTTTATGAGAAAAAATTAAATTTAGATTTTAAAATAAAATATTCTAATGACTATAGAAAAAAGAACACTTTAAAACAAATATCAATGAATATAGTTGTAGGATGTTGCTTCATACTTAATTTTTTAATGTTGTTTGGTTTTGTATATTCTGAATATAATAATTACATGACAAAAAAAAGTGTAGATTCACTAAAAAAAGCTACAGTTCAAGTTAATAATATTTCAAATAATGATATAACTTCAAAAGAAGAAAATAAGAGTGAAAATATAGATATAAATGATTTACCAGAACAAGAAAAAACTAATGACAATTCAACATCAAATTTAAAAGAAAATTATCAAAATCTATTAAAAATAAATTCTGATACTGTAGGTTGGTTAACTGTCAATAATACTAATATAAATTATCCAGTTGTTCAATCGAAGGATAATGATTATTATTTAAGTCATGGGTTTTATAAAAATAAAACTGTAAATGGTTGGGTATTTATGGATTATAGAAATAATCCAGAAAATTTAGGAAGAAATACTATAATTTATGGACATAATTTAAAAAATGGAATGATGTTTGGAAGTTTAAGAAATGTTACAAGTAGTAATTGGTATAATAATGCAAATAATTTGACCATAACATTTAATACTATTTATAGTTCTATGAAATGGAAGGTATTTTCAATTTATATTATAGATGTTACTAATGATTATATTTATACTTATTTTGAAGATGATAATGATTTTTCTAATTTTATAAATAAAATTAAAGGTAGAAGTTTTAGAAATTTTAATGTAGATGTAACTCCTAATGATAAAATTTTAACATTATCTACTTGCCAAAGTAACGGTACAAAAAGATTAGTAGTTCATGCAAAATTAATTAAATAATTTTCTGAATTTAGTTTTGTATAATTTATTATTTTATTCTAATAATTTGTAACTAGAAACAACAATATTAGGATTATTATATTTAGATATATTTTTATCATTTTTCTTACATATTATTATCCCAATAGTTGTATTATGAAAATCTTTCTTAATATTATCATCATAATATCTTACATAAAACTCTAATTGTCCAATATCTCTTATATCTAATTTGTTTATTTTTAATTCTATTAATACATAACAATTAAGTTCAATATTAAAAAATACTAAGTCTATAAATCTATAATTATTACCTACTTTTATTTTCTTTTCACTTCCAACAAAACTAAATCCTACTCCTAATTCAAGTAATACTTTTTCTATGTTTTCTAATATATACTTTTTTAATGCTTTTTCACTTAATTTATCTATTTTTTTATTACCCATACTTATTAATATTGGATCTTTTATCATATCTAATATACTTATTTCTTTATCATAATTTTCATTAGTATATTTTAATTTAATATTTTCTTTATCCCCTATTAATCTTTCATAAGAATTATTTTTTATTTCTTTTCTTAAATCTCTTACTCCTAAATTATTATCAATAGCTAAATTAATATAATAGTTTCTTTTTGATTCGTTTTTAATTGGTAATATTAAACAATAATGACTCCAACTCAATTGGTGCGACACTGTCGCACCTTTTTGAAAACACAGATATAAACTTCTCATTCTTTTTAAATTAGAAACTGTATATCCTTTTCCATATTCTTCGGTTAATTTTTTAGAATACTCTTTAATAAGACTATCACCATATTTAGCCCTAGCTTCACCACCTTGTGCTTCAACTATTTCTCTACCAACATTAAAATAAGTCATTAGTGTATGTGTATTAGAACTTATTTCATTCTTTTTAGTTTCTACTATATTATTTTCTATTAATAGTTTAATATTATTGTAATGATTATCCATAACTAATCACCTCTAAAGCACATATTACTACTTATAAAATTGTGAAGCAAATCACTAATATTAAAAATTCAAACTAAAAATATACTCAAAAACACAAAATCTATTTATACAATTTTGTGTTTTTGACTTATTATATCTTTCTAATTTGTAAAATTAGTGTTTTTTTAAAATGTGGCACAGTGTGCCACATTTTCGAAATAAATCAATTTGTGCCTCACCGGAGCACATTTTTGAAATCATAAATAAAAATACATTTTATTCTTAATTATTGGCTCAGTGAGCCAACTATTCTGAAACAAAATCTTTCATTCTTAATTGGTCGCTCAGTGAGCGACCTTTTTGAAAAAAATAGAAATTTCTAATTCTTTCTAATTTATAAAATTAATATTTTTATGTTTTATATTGTTTCAATATTATGAAATTTTATTATACAATCATCTGTTATTTCTTCATACGAGTTATTTCCCGAACCTGAAATGCTCCATGGAGTTGAATCCTTATGTGTTAAACCCACTAAATAACTAGCGGAGAAATTAGAGTATTTATCAAGTGTTTTATCTATGCTAATTAATTTTTTTATTCCATCTTTTGATGATAATATTCTGCTTCTTATAGGCATTTTTTTATTTGATTCATTATACATAATAGTGTCATCTTCTACTGATATACTACTATTACCATTTTTTTTGTATTTTTGATATACGTTTTTTATTACAGGTCCTAATTTATATGCAAAAATTTTATCATCAAATAATTTCGTTTTTGTATCACATAAATAATCAGCATAACACATATATACTAATTTTTCCAATTTTAAATGTGTACATGGGACTTTTGTTAAAATATATTTTGCTACATCCAAACTATTTAAATTTCTATCTTTCATTATTAATTCAACAAATTTTTCTTTTGAATGTACTAATTCTGTTTTAGCAAAAAAATTATCTAATTTAATAACACTATCCCAACTAACACTATTTGTTTGAATAAAATGTGTTGAAATTGGTACATCTTTTCCACATTTTTCAAATATGTAGTCGATATCACGTTGTATACTATCCATATCTAATTTATCAGTGTCTGAATAATCTAAAACAATTCTTTTACCAATTGAATATGCACTTGCCATTATTATAAAGTGTCTTGCCATATTAATTCCTCCCCGTATTTTTTTGTTCCCATTTAGTATAATCCTGTTTATATTTAGTGTGTGATTCTAAATTTGTTTTTTCATGTTCTTTATCCCATATTTGTAATTCTCATTGAAAATTTTTATTATTATCATTTCCAAAATATATATGTACTGCATTGTAATCCATTTTATTAGAATTTATACATTTAAGATCAGAAAATTCTAATTTAATTATATTTTTAATATTTTCATTTACAACCAATTAAATTATACTAAACTTTGGAGTTGCTTACATTATTTTTAAAGCAAAAATCAGAGAAACTTTTATTTTTTATTTGACTTTTTTATTGTTGACAGAATTTTTTACCTAAACACAAAATCTATTTATACAATTTTGTGTTTTTGACTTATTATATCTTTCTAATTTATAAAATTAGTAGTTTTTTAAAAAGGTGGCACAGTGTGCCACCTATTTGGAATACATCAATTTATTGGAATAATTGTAACTAGAAACAAGATTAGGATTATTATATTTATATATAACTAATATAGTAGTTTTTGAATGGAAATATGAATTTATAACGTGTCAACTCAATTGGTGGCTCAGTGAGCCACCTTTTTGAAAGCATAAATAAAAATATATCTAATTCTTAATTGGCATAGTGTTCCAATTTTTCCGAAACAAAATCTCTCATTCCTAATTGTGCGCACAGTGTGCGCATTTTTCCAAAAATCAAATATAAATTTCTACAATCATATCCTTTGTCAAATTATCTTATTAATTTTTTAGAGTATTCCTTATTTATCTCTTATTTTACATTACGTGCCACTTGTTTAACTATAAATACTGATTCCGAACTTTTTCGGAATTCCGAAAAAATTCGGAATCACTTATATAAACTTTAGGAAATAATTTTATGATTTTTATCACATATTATTACTTATAAAATCGTGTTTTTTTAAAAAGGTCGCACAGTGTGCGACCAATTCATTATGTATTTGTAATTGTACAATTTTAGTGTAGGTCGACAGCCTACTTTTTATTGCAACAAAAAAGACAATAACAATTGTTATCATCTAAATTTTATCAGTCTTGTGGATTAGTTATAATTTTTGTTTCACCTTTAACAGGGAATGTAATTAAATTACCAATAAAAGGTAGATTAAAACCCACATACGTTGTTACACTATAATACACATCAGTATTATTAGCTCCTGTTGTAAATTTTCTTACACATAATCCTTTTAAAGGCGTTCCATTTATATTTTGTATAGTACCACCATCTACTTTTTCATTTATTCTTGAGCAAGATAAATCGGTTCCACATTCACAATTTTTTTCTCTATAATATCCATAAGTATTAATTTGATTAAAAATTTCATTTTGAGCCTCTCTTGATGTTCCTTCATACTGTTCAATCATATTTATTACTTTATTTTTAACACTAAAGGCTTGTGAATAGTTAATTGCTATTGCTAAAAATGCAGCAAAAAAGAAGATGAAAATTATCATCAAATTGAACAAAAATGTACTTCCAATTGCTTCTCTCATTTTACATCATCTTCCTTATCAATATTTTCTAATTTTTATTAAGGTGTTCCATTAGATTCCTGACCTTCTGGACAATTAAAATTTTGCTTAGTTTCGACCGTACCATCATCCTTAGTTTTAATAACTACTGTACATTTTCTTTCAGATCCTTCTCCAGAACAATTATATGCAGTAGCACACCAAGTTGCACGATTTATATTTGATTCAATTGCAGGCCAAATAAATGCATAAAATAAGCCAGCAATTGCAGCTATTGCTAGAATAGTAATAACTGTAATATTTAATTCTCCTGTTGCTTCTTTCATTTTATAAAATTCCTCCTTTATTATTTATTATTAACAATTTTATTATATATTATTTATAATTTTTTTTCAATTTTTTTTTATAATTTTATATTAAATTTTTATTTTTACCTAAAATGAGCCCATCATTTGTACCATTGCTACTATAAGTAAAATTACTACTCCTGCTCCTGTTACTCCAAGCATTATCATAGTTTTACTTTGCATTTTTTCAAGTCTTTCTTTATATTTTTGTTCTCTTGCTTTATTTTGTAAACTTGACACTGTTCTTGATAGTAATAGTAATTGTTCTTCTTTATTTTCTTGAAGACCAAGACCAAGTCTATATAGAAGTCTCATCATTCTCATAGAGTCTCTAACTGGATATTGTTTTGCAAAATCCATGTATGGATTTATTGTAGAATCCCCTTCTTCAATTTTTTGAATTAAATCTTTTAGACCAGGTTTAAATATATCTGGAGCATCTTCAACTGATTTTTGAAGTGCTACGGGAACTGTATAATATTGAACTAAAACTTCTAGTGATTTTAGATAATATGGAAGTAATAAGTCAATATCATGTAAGTGTTTCTTGTAATATGAATTTAAATTAGAATATCCTGATTTAAATATAAATATTGCTACAACTAATGAGATAATTATATTTAAGAAATTTATGTTAGTAATAAAGAATAACATCATAAGTGCAAATACTATAGCTGCATTTTTAATTCTTTTACTAAATAACACATCAGGGTCTACTTTATCTCCATATTTAGCCATAACAAGAAAGTCATAGTTTTCTTCCTTTAACAATTTAAAGTAAACACTATTATCTTGGAAAAATCCCTTAGTATCAATTAAACCATTAACAGTGAAGACAACGAAGATAATAACTGCTATAATTAATAATTCCCACATTATTCTCCACCTACATTCTCATTATAATATTTCTCACCATTGAATAAGAAATAACTATTCGCTATGATAATTGCATGAAGTGTTAGTTGAACATACCATTGTTCAAGCATTTTAAGGTATGAGTCAACACCTAACAAAAGTTGTATAACTGCAACTAACATATAAAGCATAATACCATAAGTAAGAAATTGTTTATGGAATTGGTCCCTATCTAGTCTATCACGATAAACACCTTCAACAAGGGTATCTATGTCGACAGACATATTTTCTAGTGAACCACTTACATCTCTTGCACCTTCTTTAGTAACTTGTAAGAATAATTGGTGCATATTTCTTACCATGTAATATGGATATTTAGCATTCATAAAATCAATTGCGTTATCTATTGATCCTTCTTCATAAGCCATATCAAGCATTGTTTTAACATCACTTTGTACTGGGTCTTCTAAAACACCAGATTTATAAACACCTTCTATTGCTTTAACAAATGATTTTGTAGTTTGATATTCCATTATAACGTTAGTTGCGTATACTTGAACTTGTTCAAATATAAATTCACTATATATTTTTTTATATCTCATATATTGAATAACTGGAATAAAACATACAGCAATTAAAGCGTAAACTATAGACCATATTAAACTATAGAAATATAGGTAACTTATACCACCTGCTACGCCTGCAAACAACACTATTTGTGTTATATATTGCTTTACAGTATAATCTTGTTTTAAATCCTTAACTTTTTCTCTTATTTGTTTAAAAGAATATGGGGCAACTTTATCATATATTGTTCCAATTTGACTGGAAATAAATTTATAGACATTTTCTCCTTTTTTAGCTCTATAACTAATTACAAATATAGCTATAAAAGTTATTATTAGAAAAATTATAAATGTCATTTGTATCACCTGCCCTACATTATTTCTTCAATATCTTCTTCACTTGTTTCGTTATTTTCATTAACTGTGTTTTGTGTACTTTCCTTTTGTACACTAGAATTATTTGTATTTGTACTTACATTATTACTTTGTACTTGATTAGTTTGATTAACTTGATTATTAGCTACTTGTTGTGGTTGTTCTACCTTTTGTTCTTGAACTGGTAGTGATCCAACATGTGCTTGATCATCTACTATTGGTGTAGACATTTGAACACCATCTTTTGCTTCATCTACCATAACATCTTTAGTTAGTGTTACACCTTGAGCATCCAAATAATCAATTAAATGTTTAGTTGGATTCTTTCTTGTAATTCTACCATCAGATGTTTTTCTATATATAGTGTTACTCATTGCATTGTTATCTTCATCTACATAAAATTCTGTAACTTCTACAATTTCTCTTTGGAATCTTCCATATTGTTTAGAATAATATCCACGAATATGAACACCTAATTGTACATATCTATGAATTGTAGCTAAGAATTGATTTATATCTATGTTAGTTTCAAGTAGTGCATAAAGTCTTGTTGGTATAGATGCTGCTTTATCAGCATGTATTGTAGATAAAATGTTGTGACCACTAGATATAGAGTTACGAACAGCCATAACAGCTTCTGCACTTCTGACTTCCGATAGTAATATCCACTTAGGATTTTGTCTCATACATGTTACAAGAACATCTGAATATGATGCAATGTTATTTGTTTTCATTGCAACTATATCTCTATGTGGGAATATTCTATCTAAGTGAAGTTCTAGTGTATCTTCTATTGTTATTATTTTTTCATTTTCTCTAGTGTGTGAAGCTAGGTATTTTACAAACTCTGTTTTACCAGAACCAGTTTCACCACTAACTATTATATTACAGTGACCTAATACACATTGTATTAATAAATCATGAATATCTAAAGTAACATAATTTTCATTTAATAATTTATTTTTTTCAAGTCTTATCTTTGCTGGTGTTTTTCTTAATACTGCTGCAATACCATTTTTTGCTATGGAATCATGGATAAAGTTAAGACGTAATTCTTCACCTTCAGCATCCAAAAATGGTTCAGCCATATTAAATGTTTTTCCCATTGCATTAGAACATTGGAAAGCAATTTTTTCCATTAATGCATTATTAATTGTGGGTTCTTCTACTCTATATACCCCTTGTGATAGTGATTTAACCCATACTTGCCCACCATTACTATAAGAAATATCTGTTATATCATCGTCATCTAAATATTTTTGTAATGGCCCAAAGTCTATATGAGAAAATATGTTATCTGATTCTTGTTCTTGCATTATTGCTCTTCTTGAACTTCTAAATCAGGGGTATCATCTTCAGGTAATTCATCTTCTGGAACATCTATTGTTCTAGATTCGATAAATTCTCTTAAATAACTACTAGTGATTTGAATACTACCTTCAAAATCATTATCACTAATAGATTCTACAACTGGAACAGGTATAAGTTCTACCGAGTTACCAGATAAGTATCTTGCTTTTCTAAGCAAAAGGTGTAAATCTTCATCAACACTAAAGATAAATGTAGAAGGAGTTCTATTTTCATCAGTATTTTCAAATACATCTCTACCACTTGAGTCTAATACTGCTAAAACTTTTACATTTTCAATAAGTTTTCCAATCATAGTTTTACCGTCATCACCGACAGCTTTCATATAAATATTTACATAAGTATTATCCATAATTGCATTACCATATGTATCACTATAATTTATTGAGAAAGCATAGGGTATTTGTCCTTTTTCAATCTTTAATAAAACTGAAGAAGGAATTTTAGATCTTTCTACTACGTTAGTTCCTCTAATTAATGGAGTTCCAGCAGGTATTAGTGAATTGATATTTGCATAAGCTCCATCAGTAAAACTAGATAATTCAGAAGCGTTTCTTAAAACTGAGACACCTTCACCATAATTACCCATCATTTTATCGTACATAACTTTCGCAATACTTGCTGTTTCTACCATATCACTTGTAATCTTACTTCTTGGTTGTATATTTTGTTTAGCGACCAATACTGTTACTTGTTCTATTTGTTGATTAATTCTCATATTATATCCAAAATATAATACAGCTATTCCAACTAAAACCCCAAGAATAGTTACTGTATTTTTATTTGCAAAAAAACGCTTTAAAGATGCAGTAAAATTATTCATACTTAACTCCTCCTATCCTAATATACATTATCATATCATTTTTTTGTTCAAAATTCTACCCTTTTTAACAATAAAATATTATTTTTAAATGAACGTAACATAGTGTACCACACAATTCAAGTTTGTGTGGTACATTATGCTATTTTTTTAATTTATGTTTTTTATTGTTATTAATAATAAATACTATAACTATAGATATAACAATTAAATTTGTTATACAAATACCTAAAAATATATATTTACTATTAATTCTATTATTTTTTTTATATTCATTTAATTTTTCTTTAAATGTTTTATTTGTTATTTCTCCATCATAATATTTATTACATAATTCAAAATCTTTATATTCACTACACTCTTTCTTAGAAGAATAAATATTATATTTTGGAATAATAATAGATCTAGAAAAAGCAAGATCTAACTCACAATCATAATAGATAGGAAGAATGTTAAATTTGTAAGTTCTCCCACCTTCATATCCATCATGTGTAGTAGAATTATTAGAATTATATGTAAATTGATTATTATTTTCATCTACTACTATTACTTCTTTTGAAATATTAGACATTTTTATTTTAAATAAATTATCTTTATCATGAATATATTCTATTTTAATATCATTTACTATTTTATTAAAGTTATCTACTTCTTCTTTTGAACAAGTTTTCGCACTTACTACTACTGGGAATATTATTAATAATATAATTATAAAATTATAAATTTTTTTCAAAATAATCCCTCCTATTCTTAATTAACATTCTAACATATTTATAAATTAATTTAAATGAAAAAATTCTATTTTATTTTTAAATCACTTCACAATAGTTAAAAAAAATGATATATTTTATACGAGGTGAAAGAATGAAAAAATTATTAAAAATATTTGTATTAATAACATCTGTTTTTTTAATAACAGGTTGTGGCGGTAATTCAGTAAAAGAAATAAGTTATAGTGATTTTGATAAAATGATTAATAATCATGATGATTTTATTATTTATGTTGGTAGTGCAACTTGTGAAAACTGTAAAGAATTTAGTCCTAAATTTAATAATATTGTAAAAGAATATAATATAGAAGATGTATATTATGTTGATTTAGATAAATTTAGTGATGATGAAAAAAGTAAATTAAATAAAATAATAAATATATCTGGTACTCCTACAGTTGCATTTATAGATGATGGTAATGAAGAATCAAGTTTCAATAGAATTACTGGTAATGTATCAGAAGAAAAAATAATAAGTAGATTAAAATCAAATGATTATATAGATTAGAAAAACTTATCAACAGTTTTGTTGATAAGTTTTTAATCATTTAATATGTGATCTTTGCCTTTAAATGTATCATAGAAATCTAATCCGTCAAACTTTTGTTGACGTAATGCTTCAAATACAACTATCGCAACAGTATTTGATAGGTTTAAAGCTCTAATTTTATTATTAATAGGAATTCTAAGACATGTTTCAAAATTAGGTTTTAATATTTCTAAAGGTATTCCTGTACTTTCTTTTCCAAATATAAAATAAATATTTTCATCTTTATTAGAATAGTCAAATTCCGTATAACTTTTATTTCCATATCTAGTTAGAAAATAAAATGTACCACTATTCTTACTTAGAAAATCTTCATAATTTTCATATACAGTATACTCACATTTATCTATGTAGTTTGCTCCACTTCTTTTAACGCTTTTTTCATCTAGAGAAAAACCTAAAGGTTTTATCAGATGAAGTTTTACATCGGTACCTGCACAAGTTCTCATTATATTTCCTGTATTCATAGGAATTTCTGGTTCATATAAAACTACGTTTATCATTCTATAATTTCTTGCCCTTCTAATAATTTAGTAATATCACCTTTATCAATTGTATCATCACTAGTTACTAAAATATCTACTATTTTTCTATCTTTAAAAACTGCAATTGCTGGTAGAGATTCTAGTGGTGTTGTAACATTTTCACTATAATATTTATTTTTAACATCATTTAAATAATTATTATTTCTTGATACACTTGTTAAATTTAAAAATATCAATTGGTCTTTAAGTCCATTTTTATTTACAACCTCATATAATTTCTTTTCAACTTTAATACATTCTTCACAATTAGTAATACCCATGTAAATAATTCCATCAGGATTTTCTAAAACATAATTATTAAATTCGTCATAATTAACTTCATTAACGTATTTAGCAATATAACTTTCATTTAATTCATTTACTTTATATGCTTTATACCATTCATTTAAATAAAATACAATAAGTAAAGTTACTACAACAATAACCCCATAAATAACATAATTTTTAACAGGAATTTTTTTCTCTTTCATCTAATCACCTTCTATTAATAATTTTAACATAATATAAAATAGAAGTAAATTGAATAAAATTAATTTGTAATAAATGAGGTGTTTGATAATGAAAAAAATAGGATTAATTAGTATTATATTTTTTATATTAATTATATTTTCTTATTTCATCATTAGTAATAATATCTCGAATAATAATTTATATTATTCTAAATATACTATTAATAAACTAAAAGAAAATAATATTTTAGATGAAGTTTTAGAATATGATTATTCTAAAACTCTTGAAGTTGCACTAAAAAGCAATGAATTTGATATTAATAATTTAGAGGGTTATTTAACTATTAAATATAATAATGATAAAAATATAATAAGTAAAATAAATATGCTATATAAAATAGGTTATGATATAGAAACTATAAAAATTATTTTTAAAAAACTATCTAGTGAAGAAATAGATTATCTAACTAATTATACTTATATAGATAATTTAGATAGTTATATAGACTATAAAATATTTAAAGTAGAAAATTTAGATAGATATATTAATTATAGAAACATAAATAATTTAAGTTTTAAAGATATTATAATTAGAGTTAATTTAGATTTAGATAAAGATTTCTATAATAATCCAAATATAATTAAAAATCCTGATGATTTATTAGTGCTTGTAAACAAGCATAATAAATTACCAGATGATTTTATTGTGAAAAATATAAAGCAAATAGATAGCAAATATACTGTTTCTGACTTATTTTTAAGAAAAGATGCAAAAGAAAGCTTTGAAGAGATGTGTAGTGATGCTAAAAGTATTGGATTATTTATTAAAGCAGTATCTGCTTATAGAAATAATGAATATCAAGAGAAATTGTATAATGATTATGTTTTAAAAAACGGTATTAATAATGCAGATACGTTTTCAGCAAGAGCCGGATACTCTGAACATGAAACAGGATTATCCGTTGATGTGCAAGGTGGTAAATTAGGCTACAACATGTTTCATGAAACAGAAGAATATAAATGGATCAAAGAAAATGCACATAGATATGGTTTTATAATTAGATAT
Organism: uncultured Bacilli bacterium; assembly: GCA_947624635.1. Taxonomy (GTDB): domain Bacteria; phylum Bacillota_I; class Bacilli_A; order RF39; family UBA660; genus SIG205. Next base: position 22,035 of record CANQLF010000066.1, read on the forward strand.
GAAAAAGAAAAAGAAGATATTACTGGCTACAAATACGAGTCTTGGCATTTAAGATACGTAGGTAATTCTGTAGCAGAATATCTTTATAAAAATAAGCTTTCTTTGGATGAATATTATGCATTGTTTTTGGATAATTAATGATTTTATTTAACTTAATATTTTTTATGGAATAAGTACAGTTCTAGATGAGCAATTTATATCTTTACCACCACCACAGCCACCATTATAAAATATTCCAGAAGAACTACTAATGCGTCCAGTAAAACCACCTCTATTTGCCCATTGAAATGATGAATAACTATCACTATACCACCTTATTGTTTCCCATGTTGCATCTCCTAAAATCGCGTCTTTTTTATTTATAGGAGCATTAGTATATAAATCATAATATTTTTGTTCAGATGGATTAACTTTAAAAGTAGGAAGATCACTTCCAACATATCCCATTAAAAGTTCTGTTCTGCCACCATGCATATCATATATACCATATATTGTTCCTGAGGTTGATGCTCCTGTTCCAGCTAAATAAGATTCTTCAGTTTTTTCTCCATCACAAATATTAGAATTACATATTTTACCGTTATATGTATAAATATTAGACCCTTTTACTGTTGATCCACTACTTCTACCCGTAAGAGATGTATTAGAATATATTTCTTTATTTAATTTATCATAGTTATCATTACCAGTTTTTCCATATCTACTTTGCGAAAAAATAGCTACTAGTCCCCATTCAGTATTTTTCATCATATGAGTATTAACAGTGTTATTTATTGTGTTTAATCCGTAAGAATTTTTAGTGTTATGTTCAAATGTAACCTCTCCAGTTTCATCATTGAAATTTCCATTTGAAAAAGTTAGTGAAGATTTAAATTGAGAAGAAACATTACCTGATATAGTAGTAGAATCTGGTTTAATTATTGGGCTTTCTATAGATCCACCTGTTTCAAATTTAGCTACCCATATTCCTGTTAACTCATGATCCCAGCCACCAATATCATATGGCTCATAATTATACA
>CANQLF010000067.1 GCA_947624635.1 uncultured Bacilli bacterium
ATATACAATATGAAAATAGTTCATTTAATTTTTCGCTTTACTTTATATTTATGGAAGTCAAATTAATTTTCAAATTATTTCTTTTTTTAATATATTTTATTTTACGAATCTATACTATAAATTGTAAACTTTACAACAAATTTCAGAAAATTGTGGAAAACCCTTGAAATTTGGGGGGGGATGATAAAATATTATTAGATACAAAAGTTGAAAACTTTTTAAAAAGTGTTAATACTAAAATTAGAAGGAGTAAAATAAAATGATAGCGAATAATAATGAAAGAAGAAAGAAAACAATAACGGTAACAATAATAGGGATAATAGCTATATTAATGGTATTAATTACAGCAACCTACGCATATTTTAGTGCAAGTAGCAAAGCAAAAGATCAAGAAATATCAACAGCTAAAGTAGATTTACTTGTAGAGGTAGATCCTGCTGCTACTCATATTGAAAACATTAAACCTACTACTTGGTATGTTAACTATGATCCTAGGGTAAATAATAATGAAAATAACGAAGATGTAGTTATGATACCAATAAAAGTAACAAATAAATCTACAATAGATGTAAATTTTGACTTAAATTTGCAAGCTAAAAATCTTAAATTAAAAACTGAAGATGAAGATGGTAATAAACTAGAAGGCGGTAGTTTAAGTGATATAAAATATATATTAATCGATAAAAATGAGTCATCAATAGTAAAGAAGAATATTCTAAGAGAAATAGGAGACTTTGGAACACCAGATTACAAACATAAATTATTATTTAGCGAAAGTTTAACAAAAGATCAATCGTTAGATTACGTATTATTTATATATATATCAGATACAGAAGAAGACCAAAATCAATTACAAGGACTAACATTTGATGTAGAAATTACAGCAAATAAAACCAATCTAACATCAAGAGCAGGTGAAAAACTTGTAGATGCAATAAAAAAAGATTTTGATATAAAGAATAGAGAACCATCCTATAAAACTTATCCAACATACAAAGATAATAATGGAACTATATATGACAATCATTATTTATTAGAAGACAATGGGCTTTTCAAAATGCAAGATCAAAATATTTATTATTTTAGAGGATACGCAAGATATGGAGGCACTAGTTATAATCCAGAGTCTTATGTATATTTTGGAAAAATAAAAGATGGCGATTATGCAGGAGATCCAATTGGATGGAGGATATTAAGAATAAATGCTGATGATAGTGTAGTTTTAATGTTAGATGAATTTTACCGTTATGATATAAGTGAATTTCAAAATGATATTAAGTATAGTGAAACTATAAATACGAAATATTCAGAAAGTAATGTAAAAACGGTATTAGATGGATGGTATGAAAAGACATTTAGTGTAGAAGAAAAAGCAATGATAAAAGAAACAGAATTTTGTAATGATACAGATGGAAACAAGGTATTAGAAAGATTAAATAAAGAAAATCCAGAACCTAAACTAGAATGTAATGAAGAACATAAAGTGAAAGCATTTATAGGATTACCAACTGCTGATGAAGCTGTTATGGCTGGTGGTTTATTTAATAAAAGAACAACTTTCAATGTTCCATATTTTGATGATACATTACTTATGACATCAACTTCAGAAGATAAAATAGCTTATATTTCAGGAAATTCCATACAATCATTTGATTTAAATTCGGCATTTACTTATGTATTACCAGTAATAACAATAAAACCAGAAACTAAACTTTTAGATAGTATTACATATAATGGAACAAAAATACCATCACAATATGGATCATATATGATTGGACCTGAAGAATAATCGTTAATTTAAAATAAAAATAAGAATGTTAAAATAAAATAATCATTCTTATTTTATTATATGATTCTTTTGTCCAATATTATATTAACATCTACAACAATTAGTATTTAAAAAACTTTATAGGCAGATTAAATTTAACGTAATAAAGAATGGCATTGACCATTCTTTTAAAGTTTAATAAGGGGGATTAATGTGTACATACTTCATGTTACACTATATTATATTATTAAAAAGAAATAACAAATAATTATTAAAACTATTAAAAAGTAGTTTTAAACTGAACTTTTGTATGGTACAATTAAATTGGATGTGATAAAAGTGAAAATATTAAAATTTAAAAAGAAAAGTAAAGATTTATATCAATTAACTCTAGATAATGGCGAAATATTAGATTTATATGAAGATGTAGTGGTTAGTGAAATGTTAGTTGCTAAGAAGGAATTAAGTAAAGAAGAAATAAAAGAAATAGTTAAAAAAAATAGTAATGCAGAAGCCTATTCTAAAGCTTTAGGTTATATATTAATTAGAATTCGTTCTAAATTTGAAATAGAAGAATATTTAAAAAAGAAAAAATATAGTGAATCACTAATTAATTTAACTATAAAAAGACTAATTAAAGAAGGACTTTTAAATGATGAAGAATTCGTTAAAAGTTATATAAATGATAAATTATTACTTACTAATTATGGTCCATATAAAATTAAAAATGAACTTTTAAAACATAAAATAAATGAAGATATTATAGATAAATATATAGCTTCTATAGATGAAGATGAAATAAGTGATAAACTAGATAAAATAATTAATAAATATGTTAAAGCTAATAAAAAATATTCAAATTATGTTTTAAAAAATAAATTAAGAGAATATTTAATAAATTTAGGTTATCCAAGTAATATGTTTATAGATAAGATAGATTTTGTTAATAATGATGATGAAGATTTAATAAAAAAAGAATTTATAAAAGAATATAATAAATTATCTAAAAAATATAATGATAAAGAATTAATATTAAAAATAAAACAAAAGTTATACCAAAAGGGTTTTACTAATGTAGATGTAGAAAGTTTAATGCAGAAATATTGTTAATATACTTCTTAATAAGTGATTATTATAGTATAATAATTACTAGAAAGTTGGTGTATTATGAACAAGAAAATAGTAGTATTAGGTGGAGGAACAGGACAATCCACATTACTTAGAGGATTAAAAAAATTTCCTGTTGATATTACTGCAATAGTATCAGTAAGTGATGATGGAGCATCCACTGGTAGACTTAGAGAAGAATTTAATATACCAGCTATAGGAGATTTAAGAAATGTAATGGTAAGCTTATCAGAAGTTGAACCAATACTAGAACAATTATTACAATATAGATTTAATACAACAAGTGATTTAAATGGTCATGCAGTAGGAAACCTACTTCTTGCATCTCTTCTTGATATAACTGGTAATGTAGTGAGTGCGGTAGAAGCTCTATCAAAAATACTTAATATAAAAGGTAAAGTTTTACCTTTCACAGAAGAAAGTACAACACTTATGGCTGAGACAATTGAAGGAGAAACGCTAGAAGGAGAATCAAAAATAACTAAAGCTGGTAAAGTTATTAAAAAAATATATTATAAAGAAGAACCAAGAATTGTTCCTGCAGTTATAAAGGCAATAATGGAAGCAGATTTAATAGTATTTTCAACAGGTAGCTTGTATACAAGTATATTACCTAATATATTATGTGATGAAGCAAAAGAAGCTATTAAAAAAAGCAAAGCTAAAAAATTATATGTGTGCAACATAATGACAGAACATGGCGAAACAGATAATTTCAAAGTAAGTGATTATATAAAAGTATTACATCATTATGTAGGAGAAAACTTCTTAGATGCAGTAATAGTAAATAATAAATATATAGATATAGATGTACAAGATAGATATAAAAAACTTGAAAAAAGTGAACCAGTTATAGTTGATAATAAAAATGTAGAAGAACTAGGAGTTGAATTAATCGAAGATAATGTTGTTTCATATAATGAAAATAGACAAGTAAGACATAATTCAATGAAAACAGCATTTTTAATATTCTCTTATTTAATTAGGGGTGAATAATATGTCTTTTACTAGTATAGTTAAAAATGAAATATCAAAATTAGAAATAGATAAAACGGAATTTATATCAGAATTTTGTGGATTTATAATAAATAGTGCAGAAATAACTAATGATTCTATTAAACTTACTACGGAAAATGCAAGTGTAGCTAGAAAATATTTTTCCATGATTAAAAGTTTATATAATTTAATACCCAAAATAACAGTACGTAGACAATATAATTTTAATAGAGGACATGCATATATCTTAGAATATAAAAATGCAGAAGAAATTTTAAGTGACACTTCACTTTTAAGAGATGGTAAAATATATAATATGCCAAGTGATTATATAATAAGTGGAGATGAAGAAGTAAAAGCATACTTAAAAGGGGTATTTATTTCATGTGGAAGTGTTAATGATCCTAAAAAAAGTAGATATCACTTAGAATTTTTACTAAAAAGTTATGGACAAGCAGTATTAGTAAATAATTTATTAAATAGCCTAGACTTAAAAAGTAAAATGTTACGTAGAACTAAAAGTTACATGGTATATATAAAAGAATCTGAAAGAATTAGTGATTTTCTTAGAATGATGAGAGCTTATTCATCAGTATTATATTATGAAGACATAAGAATATATAGAGATCATGTTAATATGACTAATAGACTTAATAATTGTGAACAAGCAAATGTGGAAAAGATTATTAATACAGCTAATAAACAGTTAGAATATATTAAAATATTAGAAGATAATGATGCATTAGAATTATTAGATGAAAAAACTAAAGATGTAGTTATATATAGAAAAAAATATCCAGAGTCATCACTTCAAGAATTAAGTGAAATAATAGAATTAGAAACAGGTTACAAATTAACTAAATCTGGATTAAATCATAAATTTAGAAAAATAAAAGAACTAGCAATAAAACTAGAGGGTGGTAAAAATGATTAATTTATATATAGATTTTGATGGAGTAATAATGAATACTATAGAAGTAGGATATGGAATGATAAAGGAAAGTGGTCGTGAAGTTAATTCTGATACTTGCGATGAATTTTTCACTAGCCTAGATTGGAAAGATTTTTTAAATAAAAAATGTTCTCAAATAAATGATCCGATAAATTCTATTCAAAAACTTATAGATAGTAATTTATTTAATATAAGTATATTATCTCATGTAAATTCATTAGATGAAGCTATAGAAAAGATAAAATATATTAGAAAATACTTTAAAGATATTACTTTTATACCTGTACCTAAAAAAATATCTAAAACTAAAATGGTACATACTAAAGGTGCAATACTTATTGATGATTATGCTGGAAATTTAAGAGAATGGGAAAGTGCTGAAGGTATTGGTGTTAGATTTTCAGAAAAATTAAACGGAAAAGGTTTTTATGCAATAAATAAGTTGGATCAAGTGATTGATTATGTTAAAGAAAATTTAAAAGTTTTAAATAAATTGCAATCTTAAAATTACAGTGTATTAATAAAGGAATGGTGTTTTGAAAATGAAAAATAATGATTTGTTAACAATATTGGAAAATCAAAACTATGATAATAATACTTTTATAAAGATTATTTTTGAAAGTTATCAAAAAAGAAAACAAAGCGGAAAATTATATTCAAAAGATGATCATATTCCAGAAAATATAATTAAAATATTTTATTCAGAAATTAATAATCCAAGATTTGATAGCCTTATAGCAAATTTTAAAAGGGAATATATAAATAATGAAAATGATATAGAAGATGTGCATGTAAAAAGTGAAAGATTAGGTTTAGGTATAGCCTATGAATATATTCATAAAGAAATTGATTATAATAAGATAAATATATACGAAATATTGAAGATTCATCAATTAATTTATTCTAAATCCCCACATCCAGAATTTGGGGGAACATTTAGAAATATCCCAATATACTTACCTGATAGTGGAGTTGAAACAGAAGATTGGAGTAATATACCAATGGTAATATCTAAATTATATAAACCAGTAAAGGAGTTAATTAATGAAGGTATACAAATTGGCGAAAACCACCATATTGAGAAAATAATTCCATATATTGATAAATGTGTTGAATTAAACTGTCAATTAATAAAAATACATCCTTTTTTCGATGGTAATGGAAGAACTATAAGAACTTTTACTAATCTTTTATTTATAATCGCAAAAATACCTCCGATATATATTAAAAAAAGTGAGAGAGATGAATATGGTAAAGTAATGAATCTTGCTTTGACTGAGAATGATTTATCTCAAATTAAAAGATTTTATTATTATAAAATTTGTGATTCTTTATATGAGTTAGATGTAAAACCAAAATTAAGTAAGACAAAAGTAAAATAATTAGCACTCCATCTTGACAAGTGCTAAAAAGGTGGTATAATTAATAAGTGAGTGGTATAGCTACTTACTTTTTTAAGTTATACAAAAAGGAGGAATGATTATGAATAATGAAGTAAATCCATTTGCTGAATCTATAGAAAAGCCTCTAGAAAAATATGGTAGAGATATCGTAGAGGATGTAAAGAAAGGAAAAATTGATCCAGTAATTGGAAGAGATGAAGAAGTTAGAAATATAACTAGAATTTTATCTAGAAAAACAAAAAACAATCCAGTATTAATAGGTGAACCAGGTGTTGGTAAAACTGCAATTGTAGAAGGACTTGCGCAACGTATAGTTAAAGGGGACGTTCCAAACAGCCTAAAAGATAAAACTATATGGGAATTAGATATGGGTTCATTAATTGCAGGTGCGAAATATCGTGGTGAATTTGAAGAAAGATTAAAAGCAGTATTAAAAGAAATTAAAGAAAGTGACGGTAGAATAATTTTATTCATAGATGAAATTCACATGATAGTAGGAGCAGGCGCTACAGAAGGCGCAATGGATGCGGGCAATATGTTAAAACCAATGCTTGCTCGTGGTGAAATTCATACAATAGGCGCAACTACATTAAATGAATATAGAAAGTACATTGAAAAAGATGGTGCCTTAGAACGTCGTTTTCAAAAAGTTATTGTATCTGAACCTAACGTGCTAGATACCATTACAATATTACGTGGGCTAAAACAAAGATTTGAAGTCCATCATGGAGTAACAATTTCTGATAAAGCTATTGTTGCAGCTGCTAATATGTCTAATAGATATATAACAGATAGATTCTTACCTGATAAAGCAATAGACTTAATAGATGAAGCTTGTGCAACTATAAAAGTACAAATGGATTCTGTTCCTGTAGAACTTGATACATTAACAAGAAAAATAATGAGATTAGAAATAGAAAAGCAAGCACTAAAAAAGGAAAAAGATGAATTATCTAAAAAACGTTTAGAAGAAATCGATACTAAACTTACTTCTCTAAAAAGTGAAGAGGGTAAAATAAGAACTTTATGGGAAGAAGAAAAAGGTATAAATGATAAAGTAAGTGCAAAGAAAAAAGAATTAGAAGATGCTAAATTCAGATTAGAAACAGCTGAAAACAATTATGACCTTGAATCTGCAGCTAAATTAAGACATGGAATTATACCAGAAATAGAAAAAGAACTAGCTAAATTAAAAGCTAAGGATGAAAGCAAAATGATAAGTGATACAGTAACAGAAGAAGATGTGGCTAGTATTATTTCACGTTGGACAAATATTCCTGTAACTAAATTAGTAGCAGGTGAAAAAGAAAAACTACTAAATTTAGAAGACAACATGAAAAAAAGAGTAATGGGTCAAGATAATGCAATACATTTAGTATCAGAAGCAATAATTAGAGCAAGAGCAGGTATAAAAGATCCTAATAGACCAATTGGTTCATTCATATTCCTAGGCCCAACTGGTGTAGGTAAAACAGAAGTCGCAAGAACTTTAGCTTATGAATTATTCGATGATGAAAGACACATGATAAGAATAGATATGTCAGAATATATGGAATCGCACTCAGTTGCTAGACTTATCGGTTCTCCTCCAGGATATGTAGGGTATGATGATGGAGGACAACTTACAGAAGCAGTTAGAAGAAATCCATATAGTATAATATTATTTGACGAAATAGAAAAAGCTCATAGAGATGTATTTAATATTTTATTACAAATATTAGATGATGGTAGAATAACTGATGGTCAAGGTAGAACTGTAGACTTTAAAAATACTATCATTATAATGACATCTAACTTAGGTAGTGAATACATTTTAAATAATGATAGTGAAAGTGATAATATGGTTATGAATGAATTAAAAGCTACTTTTAGACCAGAGTTCATAAATAGAATTGATGAAATAATTATATTTAATTCACTTGATAAGCACGTAATGTATAAAATACTTGATAAATTAATTAGTGAAATAGAATATAGATTAAGTGATAAAAATATTAAATTAAATTTAACAAATAAAGCTAAAGATTATATTATTGATAATGGTAGTGATGTAATGTATGGAGCTAGACCACTTAAAAGATTCGTAAGTAGAAATATTGAAACATTACTTGCTAAACAAATTATATTGGGTAATATAGACTTTGGTAAAACTATTAATATTGATGTTATAAATGATGAATTAGTTTTGAACTAGTTCATCATTTTTAAAATGTAAACTTTACAACAAATTTCAAAAAAATGTGGAAAACTCTTGAAATTTGGGGGGGGATGATAAAATATTATTAGATACAAAAGTTGAAAACTTTTTACTAATAAAGGAGTTAAGTATATGGAAAATAATAATAGAAAAAATAAAATAATAATGATGATAGTTGGAATAATTGTTTTATTAGTAGTTGTTGCAGGAACTACTTATGCTTGGTTTAGCTCAACATCATCTGCAAATTCAGGTAACATAACTACAGCTAAAGAAGAATTAGAGTTAGATATCAAAGGAGCTACTCATGTTAGTAACATTAAGCCTACTAGCGAATTTGTAGTACATGGTATGTGTAGAAGGGGTCTTAATAAGCTTGATTATACAAATTGTCCTGCTCCACCAATTGCAATAGAAGAAGGGCCAAATAGAACAAATAAAGATATAGTAAGTATACCAATAACTGTGACAAGTAATTCTACAATAGATATAAATTATAATTTATACATAGATTTAGAAAATTTAGAGTTAAATGATAAATTATCAGGTGGAACAACAGAAGATATCAAATGGGTTTTACATGATTTTTTCAGTGAAAGTAGTGTTTCGACCCGTCCCAAGACATTTGGCGACTTTTACGAGCCAGAAAGAAAACAAACAATGTTATATGAAGTACCAATAAAACCTAAAGAAACACATTATTATTTATTGTACATATATATAAATGAAAGTAATGAAGATCAAAATAAATTACAAAATGCATCATTTGATGTAAATATAAGTGTAGATACTAAAAAGTTGGATGTTGTAGGTAGAAAATTATCAGAAGTGGTACTAGAGAATAATATTATAAAGGATAGAGAACCAAGTTACAAAATAATAAACAAACCAGATGAAGAATATGGACAACTAAAACTTTTAAGTTTAGATAAAGGATTATTTAAAGTCCAAAATACAGATAAAAATATATATTATTTTAGAGGTATATTACCATATAACCATTACGGAGATATTAATAATGTCATTTCAAATATAGTATATTTTGGAAGATATAAAGCTAATAATAATATTTTTAATTTGGATTCATCATATGAAGGAATGCCTATGAGATGGCAAATACTTAGAATAAACGATGATGGAAGCGTTGTGTTATTATTTTTACCGGATTATAATTTAAACAAAACTTTTGAGTGGAAAAATGATAGTGGGAACCCAGATTACGAGGGAAGTAATATAAAACAAGAGTTAGAAACATGGTTTAATACTACATTTAGTGAAAAAGAAAAAAGTATGATAAAACAAACAACATATTGTAATGATAGAAGTGAAGGTTATAATGGAGTAAAAAATAGATTAGCTAAAGATAATCCAGAACCAACACTAGAATGTAGTGATGAAAATGACAGAATAAATTCTCAAATAGGATTACTTACTGCTGATGAAATAGTTATGGCTGGCGGATTTGATTATAGCTACTTAAGTAGCAAAAATTTATATTATGATTATGACAGGGATTATGGTGATTTATTTATAGATTGTAGGAACATGCGTACTTTTACTATGTCACCTTATTCTAATGATAGTATTTATTATTATGATAGTAATTCATATATGGAATCAAATACAACTTCAGAAAGCGGATATATATATCCTGTAATAACATTAAAACCAAATGTAACTATCTCTAACGGAACAACATTTAATGAAATCGCCCTTTCTACTGGATTTACTGATGAAGGTTACTATTTTTATTTTGTCGGATATGATGAATAAAAAAATTAATTAATTTTAAAATTTATGTGATTTTTAAAATAATATTATAATATATTAAATAAATTTTAATATATTATTTTTCTATTCTGCTTCAATTTTAATTATGCTTATGATATAATTGGTAATAGAATAGGAAGAGGAATTATGTTAGGAAAAGTAATAGGAATAGATGAAAATATAGTAAAAGTAAAATTAGAAATTGAAGAAAATGCTATAAGTGAACTAGTAAACACACATATAGTATTTGAAAGTAATGATAGTCTTCTAGTAGGTGAAGTAGTAAAAATAGATGAAGGAATAGCTAGTATTTTATTAGTTGGAGAATTTTTTAATAATAATTTTTTAGCGGGTTCAATAAAAAAGCCTGAATTGAGTAGCAAAGTTAGAAAGATAAATGATAATGAATTAGATTTATTAATTGGTATAGATAAAACTAATCCTAATAATTATTTATATTTAGGTAAAACACATATTTATAATGAATATCCGATAAATATAAAATACAATGATTTCTTTAGTGGACATTTTGCAATATTTGGTAATACTGGTAGTGGTAAAAGTTGTGGTGTTACAAGAATAATACAAAATATATTTGAAAAATCTAATCCTATTGCATATAAAGCAAATTTATTTATATTTGATGTGTATGGGGAATACAATACTGCATTTAGAGATATAAATATAAAATACCCTAATATAAATTCTAAAATATATACAACAAACTTAAATCAATATCAAGATCCAATAATAAATATTCCTTTTTGGTTATTAGGTTTAGATGATATAGCACTTTTATTAGATGCTACAAATCCTATACAACTTCCAATAATTCAAAAAGCCTTAAAATTAGTACAAATATTTGGAAGAAAAGAAGATGAATTAGTATTAAAACATAAAAATAATATAATTGCGAAGGCTCTGCAACAAATTTTATATAGTGGTAGGACGCCATCTCAAATAAGAGATCAAATTTTAGCTGTTTTATCTACATATAATACAAGTGAATTAAATACTGAAACTAAAATTGTACAACCAGGGTATATTAGAACATTAAAACAATGTTTACAAATAGATTCATCTGGTAAAATAAATGAAATGGAATTAGTGAGTGACTTTATAAAACAGTTTATTGATGATTCTCTAGAGTATGTAGTTCCTACAACGCCTTATGCTTATGGATTAAAGGAATTTAAAGAAGCTTTAGATTTCGCACTTATCTCAGAAGGTATACTTAAAAGTGATAGTATATATGATCAAACAAACTTGCTTAGAGTTAGATTAGAATCGTTAATAAATGGAGAAACTTCTAAATATTTTTCATATGATAAATATGTTTCTAGAGAAGAATATATTAAAGAATTATTAACAGCTAATAATAGTCAAAAATGTCAAATAGTTGATTTTAATATGAATTATGTAGATGATAGACTGGCTAAAGTAATAGTTAAAATATATTCTAAAATGTTATTTGATTACGCAACTAAATTAAAGTATAGAGCTACATTTCCTTTCCACATAATTGTTGAAGAAGCTCATAGATATATTCAAAATGATTTAGATACAGCATTGCTAGGTTATAACATATTCGATAGAATAGCAAAAGAAGGTAGAAAATATGGAGTTATTTTAGGACTTATTTCACAAAGACCTTCAGAACTTAGTGAAACTGCACTATCACAATGTTCTAACTTTCTAATATTTAGAATGATGCATCCAAAAGATTTAAGTTACGTTGAAGAAATGGTTCCAAATATAACTAGTGAAATATCTAAAAAACTTAAAACGTTACAATCTGGTAGTTGTATAGGTTTTGGATCTTCTTTTAAAATTCCAATAGTAATGAAATTTGATTTACCTGATCCAATGCCACAATCTACTAATTGTGATATAGTTAATAACTGGTTCATAAATATAGGAAAAAATTAATATCTTTTCCTATTTTTCTTTAAAAAACTACAAAATTTGACAAAATACTTTACACAAAATGTTGAAATGTGCTAATATTAAATTGTAAGTTTACAATAGTTTGGGAGATAATGTAAATTTATATTTATCAGAATTAAAATAGGATGGGGGAATGTTTATGAAAAAAACAAAAAGTTTGTTTAAAAAGTTTACAGCTTTATTACTAACTTTATCAATTGGCTTTGGTTATTCAATCGTTCCAGTAATGGCTATGGAAAATGATCAAGATAACGATGTTGTTGTTGAAGGTTTAGCTAATGAAGAAGTAGATTTACAAACAGAAGAAGAAATTACTGATAAAGAATATGAACAAATAAGTACAGAAGAATACGTTACTGTACAAGCTCCTATAATGACAGTAGATAATTCTTTAGGAATTGATGAAGTTCAAGAATTATTAGATAAGGCCAATTCTTTAGTAGGTATCTTAGGTAGTTTAGGAGAAAGTATCACAGAATATGATAGTACTTTAACTGGTTATAGTACAAGGTTAGAAAGTATTAAGACAAGTGATAAGGATGAATCAGAAAGTCTAGATACATTAAAAAGTGATATTTCAGGTACAATTACTAAAGTTACTAGTGATTTAAAAACTAAATTAAATAGCGCTTATACTGAACTATCAACTAAAGCAAGTAATGAAGATTTACAAATACCAGAATACCTTAAGACTGTAGTTTCTAGTGTTTTAGAATCTTTAAAAGGCGATACTGTTGATCTTGTAAATGTAACTAGTGAATATTTTGAATTAGTAAAAGTTTATAATGATAGTGTATTAAGTTATGCTAATACAGGATTAAAAGAAAAGTTAGAAGCTAATATTAAAAATGTATTTGAAACTACATTAACAAAAGAAAAATATGATGAAATAGTAAATAATGTTACAGAAGGGTTTAAAGAAAAATTAGAAACAAATATTACTAATGTAGAAACTTTAAAATCATATTTAAAAGAAAAATATACAGTTGATGATGCAACACTTGAAGCATTTATAAACTTAAATAACAGTAAAGTAGCTTTAATTGATGATTATAATTCATTTAAAAGTGAAATAGATGGATTAGTTATAGGTGATACTAGTGCTGCAGATCAACAATTAATGGATACATTATCTGGTATTATAGAACTTGAAGTTTATAATATTGATTATGCTGATTATTTAGCTATTACTAGTGAAGAACAACAACAAATTTTATCAAAATTAAATATTACAGAAGAAATAATAAATAGTGTTGTAGCTAAATTAATTCCAGATACTGAAAATACTACTAGAGTTTCAATTTCAAATTTATTTAAAACTACTAAAGATTATTTTAGTAAGTCATTTGATAATACATTATCAAGCTTAAAAGTAAATAATACAGAATTAAATGTTGATGAGTTAGAACATACAGTTTATGTAGGAAATGATGTAACTAAATTAGATTTAGAATATATAACATCAGATAAAGATGCTGTTGTTGAAATAAGTGATAATGCATATGATTTACAAGTAGGAGAAAACATTGTATATATTTGGGTTATGGCACCAAATGGTACATGGAAAACATACACAATAAAAGTTATAAGAGAAGAAGCTAAGAAAGTTGCAGTACAAAACGTTGAACAAACAAATAGCACAGATACAACAAGTAATGTTGTAATGTTAAGTAATAAAGTAACAAATGATAGTAGTTATGAAGAAGCAAAAGATGATGAAGTAAAATCAAATACAAGCGATAGTAAAGATAAATATAATGAAGAAGTTAAAGAAGATGAAGGATTAAGTTGGTGGCTAGTTCTAATCATCGTTATATTAATCGCAGTCATTGCATTCATAATTTATAAATTATTTGGTGATAAAGATGATCAAAATTTTGATAAAGTATTTATGAATTCTAATACTAATAAAAAAGTTGATCAAAAAAAGAACAATGTAAGCAATAATAAGAAAAAAAATAAAAAATAGTTAAAATGATTATAAAATTAAAATAAACAGGAGATATAAAATTAATATTTCCTGTTTTGTTTGTGATTGTGTTTCCTTTAGTTACATGATATACTTTTTATTGGGGAGATGCCTATGTTAAAGGATAAATTGAAATTAGTTCCAGAATTACCTGGATGTTATTTAATGCATGATAAAAATGGAACAATAATATATGTTGGAAAAGCTAAAAAATTAAAAAGAAGACTATCGAGTTATTTTAATAGAGAACATACAGGAAAAACTAAAAAATTAGTAAGTGAAATAGTAGATTTCGAATATATAGTTACATCATCAGAAAAAGAAGCTTTAGTACTTGAAATAAACTTGATAAAAAAATATGATCCTAAATATAATATCTTACTTAGAGACGATAAAACATATCCATATATAGAACTTACTAATGAAAAATATCCTAGACTATTAGTAGTTAGAAATATCAATTTAAAAAAACATAAACATAAAAGAATATATGGACCTTATCCAAATGTTTATGCTGCACGTAAAACAGTAAATATGCTTAATAGAATTTATCCTTTAAGAAAATGTGTTAGTATGCCTAAAGAAGTGTGTTTATATTATCATATACATGAATGCTTAGGTTATTGTGAGAAGAATATTCCTAAAGAAGAAATAGATAATATTACAAATGAAATAATATATTTCTTAAATGGAAATTATGATAAAGTTATAGAAAAAATAAAAGAAGAAATGCTTATAGCTAGTGAGTCATTAAACTTTGAAAAAGCAAAAGAATTAAAAGAATTAATCGAATATATAAATATAACTTTAATAAAACAAAAGGTAGATTTACATGATAATATAGATAGAGATATATTTGGATATTATGTAGACAAAGGTTATATCTCATTTCAAGTGTTTTTCTTACGTGGTGGAAAACTAGTAGAAAGAGATTCACACATTCACCCAATAGTTGGAGAAATATTAGAAGAACTAGAAGAGTTTATATCTAGATTTTACGAAAAAGATAACTTAAAGCCTAAAGAAATATTAGTGCCAGATATATTAGAAAATGACTTAGAATTATTATCATCTGTATTAGATTTAAATGTAATAATTCCAAAAAAAGGTGAAAAGAGAAAATTATTAGATATGGCAGTTGAAAATGCAAAAATATCACTAGATAAAAACTTTGAATTAATAGAAAAAGATGAAAAAAGAACTGAAATAGCTAATAATGAATTAGGTAATATATTAAATATAGATAATTTAAATAGAGTAGAAATATTTGATAACTCAAATATATTTGGAAGTTTCAATGTAAGTGGTATGGTAGTATTTGATAATGGTAAACCTAATAAAAATGAATATAGAAAATTTAATATAACAAATCAAAAAAATGATGATTTTCATACTATGAAAGAAGTAATATATAGAAGATATTTTAGATTATTAAAAGAACAAAAAAGATTTCCTGATCTAATAATAGTAGATGGTGGAAAAAGTCAAATTACTGCAGCTAAAGAAGTATTAAGTGATTTAAATCTTAATATACCAATATGTGGACTTGTTAAAAACAATAAACATAGAACTAATGATTTAATGGATTCAAATTACAACATTATAAATATAGATAGAAGTAGTAATGTATTTCACTTACTTACTAGAATGCAAGATGAAGTACATAATTATACAATAAATTATCATAGACAGATAAGAAGTAAAGGTTCAATTGAAAGTGTATTAGATAATATAAGTGGTATAGGTGCAAAAAGAAAGAAAATGCTAATAAAAAAATATGGATCATTAAAGAAAATAAAAGAGCTTGAAAAAGAAGAGTTAGAAAGCATATTACCTAGTGAAGTAGCAAATAATTTATATAACTATTTAAAAGAGATGGATAAATAACTATAAAACTTCAAAATATGATATAATTATTTATAGATAAAACAAAATTGGAGGAATCATAATGGATGATATAATAGATGTAAATAATAACGAATATAATTTTAGCGTACTAGAAAAATTTGGTGAAGACTTAACAAAAAAAGAATACATAACAAATCCGGCTATTGCTCGTGATGAAGAAATTAAATCGCTTATCCTAATACTTCTTACACCTGATAAATCCGCAGTATTAACAGGTAAGGCAGGTATTGGTAAAACTGCAATAGTTGAAGGACTTGCTTATAAAATACAAAAAGATGAAGTACCTGATGCACTAAAAGGTTATACAATAATAAACATAGCAACCTCATCACTACTAGGTGAAAGTGTAAGTGATGGTGAAAGAGAAGCAAGGATACAACTTTTAGTACAAGAAGTAATGAAAAAAGATAAAGTTATATTATTTATAGATGAAATTCATACTCTTATGGGAGCAGGAGCTAAAACAGGATCATCACTAGATTTTGCTAATATTTTAAAACCAGCACTAGGTCGTGGTAGTGTAAAATTAATAGGCGCAACAACAGCAGCAGAATACGAAAGATATATGCTAAGAGATAGAGCTTTCATAAGACGTTTTGAAAAAATAGAAATATCTGAACCTGATCAAGAAACTACTGTAAAAATATTAATGGGTACAATACCAAAAATAGAAAAACAAACAAATGTTAAATTTAATTACACACATTACATAATAGAAAGAATCGTTACATTTTTAGTTCAAATGACCTCAGAATATAAAAGATTTTATGAAATATCATCAAGTTATCCAGATATATCACTAGCCCTACTTCAAAAAGTATTTTCTTATGCAGTATTTGATAATGATAAAGAAATAAAAATGAAGCATGTATGGCAAGCAGTAAAAACATGTAATAGTATATATCCAGATACATTAAAAAAAGAAATAATAAAATTTAAAGATGAATTTAATGATTTATTAAAAGAAGAAAATGTTTCTACTGATTAAAATAAACAATTATGTTTATTTTTTTCAAAAAAAGAAGGTGTAGTAATGGCTGATATTATAAAAAGTTTAACAAGTGAAGAAGTATTAAATAATCAAAAATTGTATGGTAAAAACGTAATTAACCACAAAAGAAAAAATATATTAATTATAATATTAGAATTTTTAATAAAACAACCTATATTTTATTTTGCAATATTATGTATATCTTTATATATATATAATGGTGAAATATTAAATTGCATACTTTTTAGTATTATATCAATAATAATATTATTAATACATTCCTATTTATTAATTAAAATAAAAAAAGTAATGAAAATTATGTGTAAAAATAAAAAAATAATTGTAACAGTAATAAGAGATGATAAAGAAAAACAAATATATAGTGATGAATTAACAATAAATGATATAGTGATACTTAAAAAAGGAGATAAAATAGAAGCTGATTCAATTATTTTAGAATGTGATAATTTATGTGTTGATGAAACTAATCTAGGTGGAAATATAGTTAATAAAAGTTTCGATTTATTAGATAAAAATGCTAAATATAAATCTAATTATGTGTACTCTAATACTTTTGTAACTAATGGAATTGCTAAAGTTAAAGTAATGAATATTGGAAATAATAGAGAATTTGTTAAAAATATTAAAAATAATTGTAAAATAACTAATAATAATTTAGTTAAAAAAGCTAATAAGTTTTCTAAAATATTAACAGTTTTTATAATTTTATTATCATTAATTTCTATTATCTCAGTAATAATTAATAAAACTAATATAATACTTGGATTATTATCAAGTATATCTATATTACTTAATATAATACCACTTAATTATTCTCTAATTATTTTCTATCATCAAATAAATGGTATTTATAAAAATATAAGTAAAAGTGCGGTAATAAAAGATATTAATAATTTAGAAACATTAAAAGATTTATCTTATCTAATAGTAGATAAAACTAATTATATAACTTTAAATAAAATGAAAGTAAAAGAAGTTTATTCTAATAATATACATAATGAAGAGTTAATTAAAAATGGTCTATTAGCTTTAAATTGTGAAAAAAACGATAAATTAAAAAAAGCTATAGAAGAAGTCAATACACAATACATAGAAGATTATAAAATTATTAAGAGATACCCTTATTCTAATAAGACAAAAATAATTGCGAATATATATGAAAAAGATAATGAAAAATTTATGTTTGCAGTAGGAAATTTAGAAAGTATATTCGATATAAGTGATTTAGATGTTGAACAAAAATATAAACTTTATACTTTTCAAAAAGATTTATATAAAAGAGGATTACATATCTTAGCAGTTTCATCTGATTTAATAGAAAAAGAAGAAGATGACTTCTTTAATTACAATTTACATTTTGATGGTATAATCACATTTTATGAACCTTTAAAAGATGATATAAAAGATGTAGTTAAACAAGCTCAAAATATGAATATAAATATAATTATGCTTACAGAAGATAATGAATTAATATCTAAAAAAATAGGTAATGAAATAGGTCTTAAAAACTATGAAAATGTTATTACTAATAAAGAATTAAATGATATAAAAATAGAAGATAAAATAAATGATTTAGGTATAATTATTAATATAAGTGAAAAAAATAAGGAAAGAATAATAAATTATCTTAAGAATA
The DNA here is from genome assembly GCA_947624635.1 of uncultured Bacilli bacterium. Taxonomy (GTDB): domain Bacteria; phylum Bacillota_I; class Bacilli_A; order RF39; family UBA660; genus SIG205. The sequence goes on from CANQLF010000067.1 coordinate 18,687, forward strand.
ATAATAAAAAAGTAGGAGCTACTATAAATGATTTACAAATAAATAATGGTGCAGATATAAATATTTCTATTGAAAAGCTTGATAATGATTTAATATATGATAAATCAGATTTAGTGTTATTAGAAGATAATTTTAAAGTTATTATAGATACAATAAATAAATCTAAAAATATTTATAATAATATTAAAAATATTTTAAAATATTTAATAATAGTTACATGTATAACTACTATTATTACTAGTGTATTATCAATAATATTTAATATTATGATAAGTCCAATATATATATTAATTTTAATATTTATATATAGCATTATATCAATTATGTTATATAGAAAGTAATTTTACACTTAAAATATTTTATAATGATAATTATATTTACTTTTATTAATATATAAACTATAATTATTTTAGAAAAATAGGAGATGGAAAAATGAAAGATTTTAGAAAAATATTATTTTCTGCATTATTAGCAGCTTTATTAGTTATATCTAATATTGTTGTAGTTAAAATAACTGTAATTGCTAAATTACCTTTACCATGTAGTGCATTTGTATATCCATTTACATTCTTATGTACTTTAGTTATTACAGAATTATATGGAAGTAGGGAAGCAAGAATATCTGTTTATACAGCACTAGTAGTTCAATTTCTAATTTTAATTGCATTAGTAATTGCTTGTAATGTACCAAATCAAGTTGATACAATTGACAAAGCAAATGCACTAAGAGATATATTGACACCTACTGTAATTGGAAACTATTATTTACCAGATATGAGAATGGTACTTGCTTCATTTGTGGGCTTTGCTCTTAGCCAATTAGCAGCAATAGGATTATATAGCTTTGGAAGAAAAAATACATTTAAATTAGTTTCTTCATCTTTAGCAATTTTAGTAGGATTAATATTAGATTCAATATTATTTATGTTTATATCTAAGATGGGAATATTAGAAAACAATGAATTAATTATTCAATTAGTTAATAGATTTGTAGTAGGAGTAGTTGCTACTATAGTATTTATTCCTTTATTTGCAATTCTTTCTATAAAAAAGAAAGAAAATGTTAAATAAAAAAAATAATTGGTGTGAATATCACATCGATTATTTACTTTTATATTTATCCCTAACTGGATATATATAATGTATAATTGCGCCGACAAAATATATTATTTCGGTGCTTTTTTTAATTGCGAATCTTTTACCTAAAGCTTTACCTCCAACAGTAAGTGAAGCAATTAAAGCACTTATAATTAAACTTATTAATACCATATCTAATTTAAAAGTATTACTTATACTTACCGATAAGAGTGCGCCTATTGATCCACTTATAATACCACAGATATCACCAATGACATCATTACAAATGTTAGATACTTTTGGAGCGTTACGAATAAGTCTAATAGATTCCTTTGCTCCTTTATGTTTTCTTGCGGCCTTTGCATGAAATGGCGCTTCAGTAGCTGATGCAATAGCCATACCAACAAGGTCAAATAATATACCTATAAGTATAATTATAAATAATAAAATTGAAGCTACAATCATGTTTAATTTCATAACTACAGTATTGGATATAAATCCAAAAATAAGTGCAAGTAAAAATGTTATTATAAATACTTGCCATAACCAATTATCTTTTTTTGTTTTATTTTTCATTTTTAACATCCTTTAGTATATAAAAAAAATATGTATGGTAACACATTTAAGTAAATTTTGTGGCTTAGGTCAAGTCGGATTTCCCTAGTTCCTACTAAACGTTGCCATTTAGCGATTTCTCTTTAAAGGAACTAACTACTTGTCACCAGAGTAATTACTCGATTACCACTTAGTCCACACCTCAATCCCCAAAGTGTCTGAATAGTTCAACATTCTAGAGGTTTTCCCAAACGAAATTTTAAACTATGCTTATCCGTTTTTGCAAAGATAATTTCAAAAACAACTTATAATACTTAGTGGCCGCTAAATATTATAATCAACTATTTTATCCCTTAGCTTCACTCACGGCAGGCTACATATATATAGTACTCTCTATATACATGGAAAATTACTTGATTTAAGTAATAGGCAGATTTTAAGGCAAGTATCTATATGCCATTACAGAGTCACCTTAGAACCATTAACTTGATAAATTCACCCCAACCTGGGCGGAAAAAGCAAATATACCAAGCGCTTATTTGTGTGCCCTTTGATGGA
>CANQLF010000068.1 GCA_947624635.1 uncultured Bacilli bacterium
ATTGTATTTTATTCATTATGGACGGTAAATATTCCAAATAATAATTTAATACTTACTGTACCATTAGTTATCATAATATGCATGAGATATAGTATGTTGGTTGAACAAGATAGTTATGGTGATCCAGTAGACGTTGTATTTTCAGATAAAATATTAATATGCATTATAATTATGTATAGTTTATTAATGGCTGAATTACTTTATTTATGACAAAATATTAGCCTGAAAACAAATTTAGTTTTTCATAGCTATGTGTGTTTTAAACAAAGCGGAAGGAGTGAGAGTTTTTTATGGAACAGTTATTACAAAATAAATTTTTTAAATGCTTTTTTAATATAAGTTTTTTAATATCTATTATTTCAGTTTCTTTTATGTTTTCCATTGGATATAAAAATATTTATATTGATGAAAAAAATGAAATAGCATCAATGATAATAAGCTTTATATTTGGCTGTTACTTAATAAAGAAAAATTTTGTATTAAAGACTATAAAGAATACAAAAAAAATAGATTGGATATTAGCTTTATTATTTACAATTTTAACTATGAATGAGTTAAGACAATATTTTGATCTAAATAATGCAAGTAAAGAAATATTAAATTTATTAACAAATCTACATATAATAAAAATTTCAAAAATTTCAATTAAAATACTGTCTTGCATATTTCTGTATTTTTTAATATTATATATGTTAAAAATTATTAAAAAATTTATAAAACATTTTATTAAAGATATGACAAAAGAAGAACTTCATTTAGCAAAAGTTAGTTTATTAGTATTTTCCATTATAATTATTATAATATATAGTCTTAATGATAATATATATATGATGTATGATAATGTTTTTTCAATGGATAACCATTATGTTGCTAGAAATATGTACAATAATATAACTTGGCAACTAGATATAAGACATATATTATTTTCGCCTATAACTATGCTATTTAAAATTAGTACGTTACCTATAACATTAGTTTTTAAAAATTTTGAACCTTTTTATTATATAGTGCTTGCCATTTTTAATGCAGGTTTATTAGTTATAATATCAATAATGCTTAAAAAACTTACCAATAATAAATGGGTTATGTATATTTATTTAACATCTTTTCCAACATTACAATATTCATTTTGTATAGAAAAATATCAAATATGTGCATTTTTCATAGTATTATTCTTTTATAGTAAATATTATTTAAAAGATACAGAATTAGAAGATTTGTCATTAATTTCGTCTGTTGGTACAATGTCGACTAGTGTTTTTCTTGGATTTTTATGCGGACACAGCAGATATAATAAAGAAATTACTGATAAATATTCTAAAAATAATAATTCTAAAGTAGACCATACATTAACAAATTCAATGAAAACATTCAAAATTCAAAATAAAAATATTAAAATATTTTTTCATTGGCTAAAATTAGCATTATTTTTTGTAGGAATTTGCGGAATATTTGGAAAAGCCAATAAACTAAATTTATTTCATAATACAAGCATTTCATACATTCGTCGTTTTTTTGGATTAAGTGAATTTTTAAAATCTATGTTATTTATACCAAATTATTATATTACTGAATCAACAGTGCTTTGGACCAATCCGGCAATTAATTTAAACTATGTTGGTATAGCAATATTAATTATTTCTATTATTGGATTTATTTTAAATAGAAAAAATAAATTTATTGTTTCATGTGGTATTTGGCTTTTTTTCGCTTTAATTTTCTTTGTAATTATAAATTGGGATTGTCCTGAAGCTCCATTGTTTAATTTATACTTTTCGTGGGCAGTTATACCACTTATAGTAATGGCAATTGATAAACTTAAAATTAATAAAAAAGATTATATTTATATATCTATAATTCTTTTAACGTTATTAATCAACATTCCAGAATTTATTAATATCTATAATTTTATACAAGGACTAACTATATGAAAGTAAATTTATGTGATTTTGATAAAACAATATATGATGGAGATTCATCAATAGATTTTTATAATTTCTGCTTAAAGAAAAAGATAGCTATTTTAAAACATTTGCCTAAACAAGTTTTATATATTTTTCTATATAAAATTAAGAAGAAAAACAAAACCGAAATGAAAGAAGTTTTGTTTTCATTCCTTAAAGATTTTAATAACATTGATGAAGTTATAGAAGAATTCTGGAATAAATATTATGAAAAAATAAAGAAGTGGTATTTAATAAAAAATCACTCAAACGATATAATAATATCAGCATCTCCTGAATTTCTATTAAAAATTCCTTGTGATAAATTAAAAGTAAAGGATTTAATAGCTAGCAAGGTAGATAAAAAAAATGGAAAATTTATTGGTGAAAATTGTTACGGAAAAGAAAAGGTTAGAAGATTGAAAGAAAAATATCCAAATATAAAAATAAGTAATGCATATAGTGATAGCATGTCTGATTATCCATTGTTTGAAATAGCTAGTAACAGTTATATTGTAAAGAAAAATAATATAATTGGCCTTAAAAACAGATAATAATTTTGTCTGTTTTTTGTCATTTTTATATATTGTTGAAAATTCTTGACATTCGGGGGGGACTTTTATATAATTTCCTTATAAGTGTGAATTCTTTTCACATATATGGAGGGAGTTTTAATTATATGAAAAAGTGTTGGAATTTTATAATTAATCATGTAATAGATATAATATTTATAATATTAATATTTTATTACTTATTTGCTTGTAGTTATTACATGCATTTTGATCCAAGTTATAAATGTATTGCAGTTATACCAATAATATTAATTATTTATTTTGTGTTGTTTAATTATTTATTAAAGATACAAAATAAAAATGAAAAGAAATTAAAGTTAATAATTGTATTATTTTCTCTAGGAATTTACATAATATGGGAATTATTTAATAACACACCACAGTTAAGTGACTACAAAGTTTTGTGGGATGCTGCAGGTGATTTTGCGAATGGAACTTTCAGTAAAATGACATTTATAAAAAATAATTATTTTTATGTATGGAATCATCAAATTGGATATGTTGTTTTACTTGGAAGTATAGTTAAAGTTATTGGACATCATTTGTTATTAGTGAAAATCGTTGAATTTTTAATGTTAGCTTTTTCAAATTTATTCGTTTATAACATAGCTAAAAAAATAGTGTCGCCAAAAGTTGGACTTATGTCAACTATAATATATACCACTTTATTGTTTAACATAGGTGGAGCTGGTATTTTAAATAATCAACATATGGCTGTATTCTTTATGTTGTGGGGGATTAATATTTTATTAAATAAAAAGTCTGTATTGAGATGTATTGTTTGTTCAGTGTTCTTTGCAATCGCCTTCATAGCAAGGCCAACTGCTATAATTTTCTTTATAGCGCTAGTTGCATATTTAATATGGAAATTTTTAATTGATATAAATTTAAAGAATTTTAAAAAAATATCTATTGGTTTGTTATTAGTTGTTTTACCTTTTATAATAACGTTAAAAACTTATGATTATATATTAATTAATACTAAAATGGTTCCGGATTCTGCATTAAAGACACATTGTTCATATTTTAAATTTATTTTAGGAGTACAATGGCAAAATATGCACGGTGAAAGTCCATGGGATGATTTAGATTACTATAACTTTGATTATGAAAAATATAATATAGCAGCAAAAAATTATGTTACAAGTAAATATAAAAATCATTTTACTACAGAAGTTCTTCCTTTTTGGTACGAAAAAATGATTCGTTTTTCAGGATATCCTGATAGTCAAATAGATTTTGCAGGTATAAATGAAAAATCAATTGTTGGTAATATGATTAAATATTATGGGTATGCTGAATATTTATTGTGTTTAATGGCAATTTTGGGTTCTTTAATAATTTTGAAAACCAAAAAATACGATAAATTAACATTTTTTAAAATTTTATTTATTGGATTTTTCTTTGCACATATTTTAGTTGAAGTACAACCTAGATATCGTTTTGAACAATATACAGCTATTGCAATATTAGCTAGTCCATTATTGGTATGGTTGAATGATAAATTCAAAGACAGAATAGTTAAAAACTTTAAAAATATTTATAATTCACTAATTAATTATAAATTGTAATTGTAAATGCTACTTTTAGTAAGTAGTTTTTCTTTTTTTATACCTTTGAAATAGTTAATAAAAAAATTTATCATACTTTATAATAGGAAGAAGGTGTATAATAAACAATATAAATAGAATGAAAATAAATAATAGAAATAATAATAGTTTTTGTTGTTATAAAACTATAGCTGGGCCAAAGGAAAAGATGGAGTAGGCATATCAATATTAGGATAATATGATACATTATAAGAACTAATAAAAAAAAGCAAACACCAATTTACATATTATTTTATAAATGATATAATCTAGTTGTTGTGGATGGTGATATTATGACAATATCAATTAATGAAATATTAAAAATGGTAATAATAACATTTTTATGTTCAGCCTTGCTTGTTCCATTTGTTAAAAAAATAGCAGAATTTGTGGGGGCAATGGACAAACCAAATAAAAGAAAGGTACATAAAGAATTAATACCAAGATTAGGTGGACTTGCAATATATTTTTCATTCTTACTTGGTTATATGTTATTTGCTAAACAAAATATTGAAATGATTTCAATATTAATAGGAAGTTTTGTAATAATAATTACTGGTGTAATAGATGATATAAGACCACTTCCTCCAAAATATAAATTTGCTGGACAAGTTATAGGAGCTTTAGTAGTAGTTTTATATGGTGGAATAGTTTTAAATGATATATCAGCTTTTGGATTTTATATAAAATTCAACTCAATAATCGCACATATATTAAGTTTAATATTTATATTAGGATGTATAAATTGTATAAATTTAATAGATGGACTTGATGGTCTAGCATCAGGCATAAGTTCAATATATTTCTTAACAATAGGTATCATTGCAGTACTTATGGGACAATCAACTAGTCTTGATGTATCCTTAACATTCATTATGTTAGGTGCTACACTAGGTTTTTTAGTACATAATTTTTATCCAGCAAAAATATTTATGGGAGATTCTGGTTCTATGTTCTTAGGTTTTATTATTGCAGTTATCGCGCTATTAGGATTTAAGAATGTAACACTAACATCATTTTTAGTTCCACTATTAATTCTTGCAATACCTATACTAGATACATTATTCGCAATCATAAGAAGATTACTAAAAAAGCAACATATTTCTGAACCTGATAAAAGTCATTTGCACCATCAATTCTTAAACATGAGATTTTCACATAGAAATACAGTGTTAATAATATATTTTATAGATATATTATTTGCAGCTGCATCAATAATATATGTATTAAAAGATCCTTTATGGGGACAAATTATATATACTGTTTTACTAATAATAGTAGTATGGTTAGTAACTTGTACAGATATAATTACAAGCAATAGTCCTGTAAAAAGAGGATTTGCCAAAATAAGAGATAAAATAAAAAAGAAAAAAGTTAGAAATTAATGAACTCTAAAAATTCAAATAAAAAAAAGGTTGTGAGATTTTGGCTAAAAATTATACTATACGTGTTGATTTAAATAATTATGAATGGCTCGTTTATAGAGTATTTAAAGTTAATGACAATATTAAAATAAGAACTCTTTGTTCAGCAATACTATTTAGTATGTATGCAAGTTTATATTCGACTACTAAACTTAAATACAAAAATCATAAAGTAAAAATGGGGAATAATAGACTAGAAGAACTAAAACTTAAAAAGAAGGACCGATTAAAACTAAAATATGGCGATATATGGAATTTTACTATAAAAGTTTATAAAGTATCTGATGGACACGAAGATAAAAGAATTTCCTTATTAAAAGGAAAAAGCTTAGGTATTATAGAAAACTGCAGCTCAATAAAAGAATTTATTAATATGCGTTATGAAGTACCTGGTTATGATGATATAGATATAGATTTAATTAATGCTACATTAGATAAATATTATAATAACTGTTAATTAAAATTTAAAACAAATAAATTGTGGGAGGTTTTGCGTATGAAAATAGATTTTGAAAAATATTTTCTTAATCACATTTTAAGTAGAGGTCAATGGTATCAAATTGCAGATAAGGTTAGTGATGTTACATTTAAAAGAGGTAAAATTAGTGCAATAGTACATGGAACAGAAGATTATAATGTAACAATCAATATAAAGGATAATATTAAATATGATGGAGGAACATGCAATTGTCCTTACTATCATTCAGATGGTCCTTGTAAACATATGGCAGCTGTATTGTTTTATGTAAACGAAAAAATAAAAAAAGATATTTTTGACAATGTAGATTTGGATGATATATTTGATGAAATAGGTTTTGAAGACATAAAATATTATCTTTATAACTTATTAATGAATAATGATGAATTGTTAGAAGATTTTTTTAAGGAATTTGAAGATTATTTTCCAAAAGTTATAATTTAAATAAATCATTAATATATGGAAGTGGTGATTATATGGAAAGTACTAAAATGTTAGAAATAGTAAATAATCTTAGAAAGGATTATGTATTCGAACAATATACAAGAATAGTAGTAAACTTTAAAGACTATGAAAAAACCTCAAGAAAACAAATGATAGAAAGTATATATAAAATATATGATGATTATGAAAATATATTAGATATATGTACTACTAGAGAATTAAAATTTCTAGAGAAAGTTCTTAATAAAAAAATCGAAGAAAATATTTTATCAAATGAGCAATGCAGATGGGAAATAAATAATCTTCATGATAAATTCCTTTTACAATTTGATCATACAAATAATGGAGTTTTTATCCCAGATGAAATAAAAGATAAAGTAAAAGAAGCAATTAAAAATGTAGACTGGACTATAACAAAAAACAAAGACGAGATAAATGAAGTTTTAATAGGTTATTGTAAAGTTCAAGGTTCTGTACTATTAAAAGCATTTTTATCATTTGTTACTAATATTAGTGATATGGATGAAGAATTCTTTTATTATCATATTTATAACAATAAATTATTCAGATATTACGTTTATTTATTTACAGAAGATATTAGTGGAATAGGAGAAGATATTGAAGTAGGTATATATCAAGATTATTTTTATCTAAAAGAAGAATTAGATATGGCTAGAAAGAAGCAAGGTATTGCAGGTTCATTTCCTATTAATATCGAACAATATAAAACAATATTCTATAATGATTTTGATATCAATAATAAAAAGATAAAAAGATTATTAAATGAAGTAAACAAAATACCAATATTAAAATATTTAGGAGTCGATTTAATTAAAGAATATGCCCTTTTAAATATGGACAGAAACCAATTAAAAGAAAAAATCTCATCATTTTATTCACTAAGAGATCATGATTTAACTGAATTTTTTAATATATTAGATGAAGCAATGGATGAAATGCCGTCAGGGGCATTAAATGGTTTTACTCCTAATCAAGCTAAAGAAATTAATTTGGAAAGCAAGAAATTAAAAATTCAAAAAGAAAAAAGTTATGTAAAACAACAAAATGCATGTTTAGATAAAAAAGATGCCAAATTGTTTTACAAAATATATCTTGCATTACTAGATTATACTAATCAATTATATAAAATTAAAAAGAATTTAAAAATACACAAACAGCAAGACATAAATCCATTAGAAATAATGGATATTGTAGAAAAATTTTGGGAAAATAAAGAGGAAGTTATTACTGAATTTTGCCTAGCTAATCCTTATAAATTTAATGATGAAGAAATAAATTTAACTAATGATTTTAAAAAAGGTATTAGAGGAGTTTATATACTTGCTAAATATGAAAAGGAATATACTGCATTTTTAAATGAAGATAAAGCTTATATGGTAAAAGGTATAAATTGTAATATAGATAATCTAATTTCATATAAAAAATTACCGATCGCACTTATAACAACAATACTTCCATTTAAAAATGTTTTAGTATACGATAGCTTAATTAGCGAGTTTAATATTCAAATGGGCAATGAATTTGAAAAAATGGCTTTAAATGAATATTCAAAATTAATGAAATATTATCATTTATAATTAGTTATATTGTAATAAAAAGTTAGAGTTAAATACTTCGACTTTTTTCTTTACTCCAAACTTTTTACCATGTATAATTATATTAGGTGATAGATATGCAGTATGAATTTATTAAAGATAGGTCATTATTAATAGTACCTAATAATATAAAAGATGATATACTTAAATATTTAAGTAAACAAAACATATTAATAGATTACAAAATAATGTCTAAAGAAGAGTTAAAAAAGAAATTATTATTTGATTATAATTCAAATACTATTCTTTATATGATAAAAAAATATAATATAAAACCAACAATCGCACATACTTATTTAGAAAATATGTACTATTTAGAAAATAAAAAATATACATCACCTAAACTAAATGAATTAAATAAAATGAAACAAGATCTAATAGAAAATAAACTTTTAATCATAGATAAATTATTTAAATTGTATTTAAAAGAAAAAAATGTAATAGTATATGGATATGATTATATTGATAATTTCTTTAAGAAATTATTAGATCAAATAGAAGAATATACCCATGTTCAAATAATAGAAAAAGTACATCAACAAAACAAAAAACACACAGTATATGAATTTGATACAATAGATGAAGAAATAGAATTTGTCGCAACAAAAATAGTAGAGTTAATTAATAGTGACATAGATATAAATAATATTTATTTAAGTAATGTAACAGATGAATACAATAATGTAATATCTAGAATATTTAAATTCTACAATATACCTATAACTATAGATAAACATAAATTAAGTGATACTATAATAACAAATGAATTTATTAATTTATTAAAAACAAATAAGGATTTAAATACTACAATAAATGAAATAAGTGAAAAATATAATAATACTTTAGAAAATTCTAATATAATTAATAAAATAATAGATATATGTAATAATTATGATAATTATGTAATTAATGATGAATTTATAGAAACAATAGAATATGATTTTAACAATAGTTATATTAAAGAAGCTATATTAGAAAATAAAGTAGGTATAATAGATATCTATAATAATATTATAGATGACGAAAAATATATATTCTTACTTGGATTTAACCAAGGTGTAATACCTAAAGTATATAAAGATGAAGATTATATAAGTGATAATTTGAAAAGTGAAGTAGGGTTAGAGGACACAACAACTAAAAATAAAATAGAAAAACAAATTGTAAGAAATATTATAAATAGTATTAAAAATTTAACAATAACTTATAAACTAAAAACACCATTTGATGAATACTATAAATCACTATTAATAGATGAAGATGAAATGGTAGTAAATAGACCTAAAATATCTTTAGATAAAACATATTCTAATTTACAAAATAAAATAAATTTAACAAAAAAACTAGATAATTTAGTTAAATATGGAACAATAGATAATGACTTACCAATATTATATAATTCATATAAAACAATAGATTATTTAACATTTGATAATAAATTTAGCGGAATAAATAAAAATAATTTATACGAATTTTTAAACAACAAATTATTATTATCATATTCAAGTATAGATAAATTTTATAGATGTAAATTTAGATATTATATAAATAGTATCTTAAAATTAGAAAAATATGAAGAAACATTTCCAATACTTATCGGTAATTTATTTCACTATGTATTATCAGTAGCTTTTAATACTGACTTTGATTTTGATATGGAATGGAATAATTACTTGAAAGATAAAGAGTTATCTTACAAAGAAAAATTCTTTATAGAAAAATTAAAAAGTGAATTATTATTTATAATAGATACAATAAAAGAACAAAATAAATTCTCTAATCTTAATAAAAGTTATCATGAAGAAAAGATATATATAAACAAAGATAAGAATATTAAAATAACATTTATGGGAATTGTAGATAAAATAATGTATGAAGAAAAAGAAGGTAAAACTATCGTTGCGATAATAGATTATAAAACAGGTAATCCTGAGACCAATTTAAACAACACTATATATGGAATAGAAATGCAACTACCAGTATATATTTATCTAGTTAAAAATAGTAAGAAATTAAGTAATGTTAAAATTGCAGGATTCTATTTACAAAAAATACTTAACAATGAAGTTATAGTTAAACCTGGCGAATCACAAGAAAAAAATAAAAAAGATTCTCTTAAATTAATAGGATATAGTAATTCTAATGAGGATATATTAAAAGAATTTGATTTTTCATACAAAGATAGTGAAGTAATCAAAAGTATGAAAGTAGGGAAGAATGGTTTTTATAGTTATTCAAAAGTTATAAATGATGAAAAAATAGATGCATTATCTAATATGGTAGATAAAAAAATAGATGAAGCAATAGATGAAATAATTAATGCTAATTTTGAAATCGACCCAAAAAGAATAGATAATAAAAATATAGGTTGTGAGTTTTGTAACTTTAAAGATATATGTTATGTTAATGAAAAAGATTATAAAAATTTAGTATCACATAAAGATTTAGATTTTCTATAATATTATTGCTACGCTAAAAAATGTTGTAAAAAAACGCAAAAAAATTAAAAAATAAGTAAAAAAGCAACAATAAAATATCTATAAATTAAAAAAGGATTGATAAAATTGAGAAGAGTAAATTTAAGTGGTTTAAAACCAGAACAAAAAATAGCTATATTTAAAGTAAAATATATACAAAATATAATAACATCAATAATTGTACTTGGAATATTATTATTCGCACTAAAAGCTAATTTAGGTTCAATGTTTTTAATATTCATAGTACCTTTTATAATTGCAGATATAGCTTATCTATGTCTATCGATATATAATTTACTAACACTAAAACCTGGAAAAAATTATTCAAAACAAATAAATTATTCACACAATATATATATGATAGGTTTTCTTAGCTTTTGGTTTATGATTTTAATATTTTGTACATATTTAATAATCAAAGATAAAAGTGTAATTATGCTTATATTTTCAATTCCATTTTGGATTGTTGGAATAAAATTATTAATAAAACTAATTAATAACATGAGGAAGTGATATTATGCCTAGTTGGACAGATGAACAACTTTCCGCAATAAATAAAGAAGGAACTAACATAATTGTAAGTGCAGGAGCAGGTAGTGGTAAGACTGCCGTATTATCTGAAAGAGTTATAAGAAAACTAAAATCAGGAGTAAGTATAGATAATCTTTTAATACTAACTTTTACAAAAGCTGCCGCACATGAAATGAAAGAAAGAATAAGAAATAAAATAAAAAAAGAAAAATCATTAAGTAGTGAACTCGACATAATAGATTCCGCACCTATAACAACTTTCGATAGTTATGCATTATCTATTCTAAAAAAATATCATTACATACTAAACGTATCAAGTAGTGTTAAAGTATGTGAAAGTAGTGTAATAAATTTAAAAAAAGAAGAAATGATAGATGATATTTTTGAAGAATTATATAAAGAAGAAAATAAAAAATTTTTAAAATTAATTAGTGATTTCTGCACTAAAGATGATCCAGAAATAAAAAAATACATATTATCTATAAATAATAAATTAGATATGAAATATGATAAAATATCATATTTAAATAATTATATAGAAAATAATTATAACAGTGAAAAAATAGATAATGATATTAGTAAATATACAAATATATTATTAGATAAAATAAAAGAAATAGAAAAAGAACTAAATATAATAGGCAAATATGTAGATATAGATTATTATAATAAAATTTATAATTCACTAATAAATTTATTACAAAGTAAGACATATAATCAAATTAAAAATAATCTAGATATAAAAATGCCACAACTACCAAGAGGTACAATAGAAAAAGTAAAAACATCCAAAGATAACATTACATCAATAATAAAAGACTTAATATCACTTACTAGTTATGAAGATATTAATGAAATAAAAGAATCTATATATAGTACTAAAGATTATATAGAAGTAATAATAGATATAATATTAAAATTAGATAAAAAAATTAATGATTTTAAATTCAAATACGATACTTATGAATTTAACGATATAGCTAAAATGGCAATAAAAATAGTTAAAGAAAATGCTGAAATAAGAAATGAATTAAAAAATCATTTCGACGAAATACTAGTAGATGAATACCAAGATACAAATGACTTACAAGAAGAATTTATAAATTTAATAAGTAACAATAATGTCTATATGGTAGGAGATATCAAACAGTCTATATATAGATTTAGAAATGCTAATCCTAATATTTTTAAAAATAAATATGATAAATATTCTACTAATGATAATGGAATAAAAATAGATTTAAATAAAAACTTTAGATCTAGAAAAGAAACACTAGATAATATAAATATAATATTTAATATAATAATGGATGATTTAATAGGCGGAGCAGACTATGTAACATCACATCAAATGATATTTGGTAATATGGCTTATGAAGAAATAGGAAAAACTAATCAAAACAACAATTTTGAAATATATAATTACACATATGATAAAGATTTAAACTATTCCAAAGAAGAAATAGAAATATTTATAACTGCTAAAGATATACTAGAAAAAGTAAAAAATAAATATCAAATATTCGATAAAGATAACAATCAAAAAAGAAATATAGAATATAAAGATTTCGTAATATTAATGGATAGAACAACTAACTTTGATTTATATAAAAAAATATTTGAATATTTAAATATTCCACTTAATGTATATAAAGATGAAATAATAAATGATGGTATAGATATTTATGTAATAAGAAATATTTTAAAATTAATATTAAAAGAAAAAAATAAAGTATATGATGAAGAATATAGATATGCGTTTATGTCTGTAGCTAGAAGTTTCTTATTTGATTATACAGATGATGAGATATTTACCATCATTAAAGATAATATGACAAGCGAAAGTGAAATACTTAAAATAATAAAAGAAACTATAAAAAATATAGATAATAGTAGTAGTAGAGAATTATTAAATCTTATAATAGATAAATTTAACTTCTATGAAAGACTTATAAAAATAGGTAATATAGAAGATGCAATGATAAGAATAGAGTATTTGTATAACCTTGCTGACAACTTAAAAGATATGAACTATAATGTAATAGATTTTATAAATTATATAGATGAAATATCTAAAAGAAATTATGAAATTAAATATAGTAAAAATACTAATGATGAAAATAGTGTTAAGATAATGACTATCCATAAATCCAAAGGATTAGAATATCATGTGTGTTATTATACAGGATTACATTCTAAATTTAATATAAGTGATTTAAAAGAAAAATTTACATACGATAACACTTACGGAATAATAACACCTTATTATAGCAATGGACAATTTAATACAATCTATAAAGATCTTCTTAAAGATAAATATATGAAAGAAGAAATAGGAGAGAAGATAAGATTATTTTATGTCGCACTAACTAGAGCTAAAGAAAAAATGATAATGATAACTGATTTAAGTACAAAAGATGAAATAGATAAAATTGATGGTTTAATAGACAACAGTATAAAATTAAAATACACATCATTTTTAGATATATTAAAATCTATTAAAAGTAATTTATGTGAATATATAAAAGATATAGATATTAATAAATTAAATTTAACTAAAGATTATAATTTAATTAAAAATTATAATTATAAAGATAATATTCCAAGTACAAATAGTTTGGTTAGTGTTAGTGAAATAAATATAGATAATAATATAAAAGAAGAAGTTAAATTCTCTAAAGAAGTTCATAAACTAATAGATAGTAAAACTAAAAATAATATTAATTTAGGTAAAAATATTCACTATTTATTAGAAGTATTAGATTTTAAAAATATTAATATAGATAAATTAAATATTAGTGATTTCTATAAAAATAAAATTAAAAAATTATTAAATAGTAAAATATTTAATAATATAGAAAATAGTAAAATATATAAAGAATATGAATTTAAATATGAAATAGATGATAACATTTATCATGGAGTAATAGATCTTATGATAGAAAATGATGATGAAGTAAAAATAGTAGATTACAAATTAAAAAATATAACTGATAATGAATATATTAAACAACTTAGTGGATATAAGAAATTTATAGAAAATAAATTAAATAAAAAAGTTAATATATACTTATATTCAATAATAGAAGAAGAATTAGTAGAAGTAAAGGAGAGTTAATTTATGACGCCAGATGAAGCACTTAAAATGTTAGAAGAAGCCAAAAAAACTGCATCATGTACAGGTTGGATAAAACATTCAAAATGTGTGGGTGATGCAGCTGGAGTAATTGCTAAAGCACTCAATTTAGATGTAGATAAAGCTAAAACTTTAGGATATATACATGATATAGGTAAAAGTGTAGGACCATTTGAAAATCATGTTATGAATGGATATGAACATTTAAAAAAATTAGGATACGATGATGAATACTGTAATATTTGTCTAACTCATTCATACTTAAATAACGATATAGTTTGTACTGCAGGTGGAATACCTAAAGATATTCCTTTTAGAACTAAATTTATTAAAGAACATGAATACACTATTTATGAAAAAATAATTAATATATGTGATTTAATGTGTACTAAAGTAGTAAATACCGTAAATAAAAGATTAGTAGATATCATAATTAGAAGAGGAGCTTATTCTAATACTCAATATCACATTAAAGAAACATATAAGTTAAAAGAATATTTTGATAATTTATTAGGATATAATTTATATGATTTATTTCCTGAAATAAAAGATAATTTATAGAAAATATGTAATATAGTACATTAATTTTGTATGGCAATCGCTTAAAAATTTTTTTAAGCGATTGTTATTCAATTATTGTAAAAATTGTGATGTTATGGTAAACTAAACACATAATAGAGATTGAAACTGATGTAAAATTTACAATTTTTTTCATGAAACTGTGGAAAACTCTTGACAATTGGGGGGGGCATCATAGAATTATATTAGATAAAAAGTTGATAACTTTTTAAAAATGTTAATACTAAAAATAGAAGGAGTAAAAGAATATGTTAGAGAATAATAATGAAAAAAGAAAGAAAACAATAACAGTAACAATAATCGGAATAATAGCTATATTAATAGTATTAATAACAGCAACCTATGCATGGTTTAGTTCAAGAAGTGAAGCTGAGTCACAACCAATAACAACAGCAAAAGTAGATTTAGTAGTAGAAATACCTGAAGGTGCAGAACACATAACAAATATAAAACCAACAACATGGGATACAAAAGATATGACAAAAAATAATGATAATACAGATATAGTACAAATACCAATAACAGTAACAAATAATTCTACAATAGATGTAAAATA
>CANQLF010000069.1 GCA_947624635.1 uncultured Bacilli bacterium
AAGTAAAATCAAAAGTTGGACTTATTACTGCTGATGAACTTGTTATGGCTGGTATGTCTGTTTATAATCCTGATAATTTAGATTATCCAAAAGGTGATTTTGGTAGTAGTTATTTTACTTGGCCATATTATGCTTACGGTGTTTTGGCTTATACATGGACAATGTCTCCTACATCATCAAATAGTATGTTTAAAGCATACTGGCCGAATAGTAATACAATTGATAAAAATTCTACTTCTGGTTCGATTGCACCAGTAATAACATTAAAACCAGGAGCAGTACTTACAAATTACACAGCTTCTAATGGAATAAAACGTTATTCTGGTGATGGTTCTGATGTAAATTGGTATTTTGTAGGATATGATGATGAATAATAAAAAATATAGATAATTATAGATAGAATCAAAAGTTCTATCTTTTTTCTTATATAAATATAATTTAATAGGTGAGTAATAGTGAGATATATTAATAAAAAAAATGTATTAATAGGAATAACTTTATTAATTGTTATTTTATTTGTAGTATTTATAATAAATAATAAAAATGATACAAAGGTAAATATAAAAAATGAAAGTATTGTTAAAAAAAATACTAAACCAATAATAACAATAATAGGTGAAAATATAATTGAATTAGAAAAAGGAGAAGAATATATTGAAAAAGGGTCTAAAGCTACTGATAGTGATGGTAATGATATTACAAATGATATTAAAATAACTAATAATATAAATATAAATAAATATGGTGAATATAAAGTTATATATGAAGTTAGTGATAAATATGGAAATAAAGCTATTAAACTAAGAAAAGTTATAGTAAAAGATAAAATATTACCTGAAATCAAATTAAAAGGTAGAGTAGTAATAGATATATTATTAGGAGAAGATTATACTGAAGAAGGATATAGTGCGATAGATAATATCGATGGTGATATAACAGATAAAGTAGTTATAGATAATAAAGTTGATAATAAAAAAATAGGAAATTATAAAATAACTTACAAAGTTAGTGATACAAGTGGTAATACAGTAACTAGAATAAGAAATATAAATGTAGTAAATAAACTTTTAGAATATAAAAGTGAATATGATAAAATAGATAACACTATTAATGGCTGGTGGAGTGGTAATAAATTTGATAATAAAAGACCTGATGGTGCGGCAAATATAGATGACTTAAAAAAATATAATGCTTATTTTATGGGACCTGATGAAAAGAAAATTTATCTAACTTATGATGAAGGAGCAAATGATACATATTTACCACAAATAGTAGATGTTTTAAATAAATATAATGTAAAAGCTACATTTTTCTTATGTAGAAATTATATGAATATGAATAAGAATTTAATTAGAAAAATGGTGGAAAGTGGGCATTCTATAGGAAATCATACATACCATCATTACAGTATGCCTACACTTGCTAATAAAAAAGATTTTGATAGTTTTATATATGAAATAAAATCTACTGAGACAACTTATGAAGAAATAACAGGTAAAAAAATGGATAAAGTATATCGTGAGCCTAAAGGAGAATGGAGTTACAGAAGTTTAGCAATCATAAAAGATTTAGGTTATAAAACTTTCTTTTATAGTGCTGATTACTTAGATTTTAAAAGTGATGTATCTAAAAGTTATGCACTAGATAAAATGATGAAAAGATATCATAATGGAGCAATATATTTATTTCATCCAAAAAATAAAGGCAATTATGAAGCATTATCCGAATTTATAGAAAATATGAAAAAGTTAGGTTATACCTTCGATCTAGTTAAAAATATAGATTATTAATTATATACTTTTTAAGATAAAACTGTTATAATAAAATCGTTAGGGAGGTTTTACTAATGTATTTACTAGAAAAAACAGAAAAATCATACAATGTATATGAATTTAGTCCAATTAAAGAAAAAGTAAGAGAATATAAAGAAAAAGAAATGCAAAAAATACCCCAAGAATATAGAGTATTAACAGTAATAACAAATAATAGATATGAAATGGAGTATATTTATGATTATTCATATTTAAAATTTATTTATTCAAATAAAACTAATGAATTTTCATATCATGATATCGCACCTTCTACTGATAAAGAATCAAATGAAGAAATACTAAATGATTATTATAATGACGTAGATAATCAAGAATTTAGTTATACAATAAAAGGAACTAATAATAATGATATCTTTTTAGTTACTACTGGAGAATACTATGAGGAAAGTTTTAATATTCCATGTTATAAAGTTTTTAAACATATATTAGAAGATGGTATTGATAAATACAAATCTAATATTAATATTAATGAATATTATAAATATTATAAAAAACATAAAAACAAAACTGTTACATTAAAAGAAATGGACGGTATCATTAATATACCTGAATCATTATATGATTATCATAGATTTATAGACTTCTTAAATGGAACAATTTCTTCAATGAACAAAAAAGAAATAGAAAGTTTATTACCATTATTTAAAATGAGTAAGGAAATAGTAAAAAAATTTGATATAGAAGAAGTTCAAAAATTAGATAAAGATATAAAAAAATATATGGGATTAAATAATCATATATGTGAAAAATTAGAAGAAAAATGTCATCATAGTGAAAAAATATTAAGTTTAGTTAAGAAAAATTAGATTTTTGTCTAATTTTTTTCTATAATATGTTATGATTATACTGTAAGGATAGGAGTATGTTGTTATGAAAGAAGAAGAAACTTTAAGATTAATCGTACTTGATAATTGCAAAGAATTTGGTGAGTTAGTAAATAACCACATTAAAGAATTAAGAGGGGTAGATACTAATTATATCGTACCAGTTGTTACACCTAGATTTAATAATGGAGAAGGAAAAGGACAAATATTAGAATCAATTAGAGGGAAAGATGTATACATCATATCCGACATAGGAAACCATGGGATTACATATAAATCACATGGTTATGTTATGCACATGAGTCCTGATGAACATTTCCAAGATATCAAAAGAATAATAGGTGCGATGATGGGTCATGCATCAAGTATTAAAGTTATAATGCCACTTTTGTATGAATCTAGACAAGATAAAAGAGAATCTAGAGAAAGCTTAGACTGTGCGATAAACTTACAAGAATTAGAAAGACTTGGAGTAGATGAAATAATTACATTTGATGCACATAATCCTGGTGTACAAAATGCGGTTCCATTACTACCATTTTCTAATCTTTTTCCAACGAGAACTGCACTCTATGATTTTGTTTCAAATGAAAAAGTAAACTTAGATAACATAGTTGTAGTAGGACCAGATTTAGGATCATCTAAAAGAGCTAAATTTTATGCAAATATACTAGATTGTCCACTAGGATTGTGTTATAAAGAAAGAGATTACACAAAAGTAGAAGATGGATTAAATAAAATAAAAATACATAAATATATTGGAGAAGATGTAAATGGTAAAAATGTAATTATAGTAGATGATATGATAGATTCTGGTTCTTCAATTTTAGATACTGCAAAAATGATGAAAGAAAAAGGTGCAGAAAACGTATATCTAATGGTAACATTCTCATTTTTCAGTAAAGGAATTGAAAAATTTGAAGAATTTTATAAAAATGGATATTTCAAAAAAGTATATTCAACTAACGTTTCTTACATTAAACCAGAATTAAAAGATAAAGAATGGTTTCATAGTGTAGATTGTTCTAAAGATTTAGCTTTAGTTATAAATAGTCTTAATTATAAACAATCTATTACTCCTTTTATGAATGGTAAAAAAGAATTGGTAAAAAGTTTAAGAACAAAACATCAAAATTATTAATTTATATAACAAATTGCCTAGTTTTACATATATTAATGTAGGAGGTAATTTGTTTGAAATTTAGTGATGAATTTTTTAATAAAGTAGAGAAGAAAACTAATGTTAATAAAGAAACTATTTTAGGTTTAGCAAAAAAGGTACAAAATTCAAATATGAAAGATGAAAAAACATTAAGAGATTTAATTCAAGAAATAAGTTCTATTACAGGTAAAAATGTAACTAAAGAGAAAGAAGATAAAATAATAGGTGCAGTTTTAAATGATAATGTGCCTAAAGATATGGATAAATTTGTTAATTAAATCTCTTAATACATTTGCCACTATAAAAGTGGTATTTTTTGATTTTATTATTTAATATAATATAAAAATCCTACCGCGAGGTAGGATAATATATTATCTTTAAAAAATAAACTTTACAGTACAATAGCAATCATATTATTAGAACCTTTATTAATTATTTTTGTTAAAGTATTTTGTAATTTATATCGTATATTATCTGGCATCATTGAAAGTTTTGCTTGAATTCCTTCTTGTACTATAACATCTAAACTGCGACCAAATATTTCACTTTTCCAAATATTATCTGGTTCTGTTTCCATATCTTTTGTTAAATAGTTAATAAGTTCTTTACTTTGAACTTCACTACCAATTATCGGTTCAAAAGTAGATTCAACATCAACTCTTATCATGTGAATAGATGGCGCAACTGCTTTTAATTTTACACCAAATCTACTTCCTTGTTTTATGATTTCTGGTGTATCAAGTTTCATATCTTTAAGTGATGGTGTAGCTATTCCATATCCGCTTTGTTTAACTTGTTTTAAAGCCCCTTTAATTTGATCATATTCTATTTTAGCTTCATTGTAATCTTGGAATAATTTTAATAATTCAGCTTTAGAATTAACATTAATTCCAATGCTATCTTTTAATATAGTGTCAAATAATTCATTTGGTGCATTTAAATTAATAGTAACTTCACCAGTTGATGTATTAACATCAGCTACATATGCTTTAGAAATATATTCGCAATTACTAAAATGATTAGCTATATTATCGACATCTCTTAATTTATCTATTTCAATTACACTTTCTTTAATTTTGTCTATATATATTTTTTTAAGCCAATTATCAGGATTTAAAATAGATATCCATTCAGGAATATTTACACTTACTTCTAATACTGGAAATTCATAAAGTGCTTCACGTAAAATTTCTGTAACATCTTTTTCACTCATGGTATCGATATTCATAGGTATTACTGGAACATTATAGTCACTTCTAATTTTTTCTGCAATTTTAATTGTTTCAGGCATCATTGGATGAATTGAATTTAAAACTACAATAAATGGTTTATTTAAATCTTTTAACTCATTCATAACTTCTTTTTCAGCTTCAATATAATCACTTCTTGATAATTCTCCAAAAGATCCATCTGTTGTTACGACTATACCTATTGATGAATGATCTTTAATTACTTTTTCTGTTCCAATTTCAGCGGCTTCAACAAAAGGAATTTCTTCATCATACCAAGGAGTTTTAACCATTCTAGGACCATTTTCATCTTCGTAACCTTTAGCGTTTTTTACTATATAACCAACGCAATCGATAAGTCTTACATTAACATCAAAATCATCGATACTAATACTAACGGCATTACTTGGAACAAATTTTGGCTCGGTAGTCATAATTTGTTTACCTGCACCACTTTGTGGAAGTTCATCAATTACTCTTTGTTTTTCATATTCATCAGTAATATTTGGAATAACCATATTTTCCATAAATTTCTTTATAAAAGTAGATTTACCAGTTCTAACCGCACCTACAATACCTAAATAAATATCTCCATTTGTTCTTTCTGCAATACTTTTTATGATTTCATTTTTATTCATATTTTCCCTACTTTCTCAAAATCATTTCAATTAAACTTATGTAAAATTTTAAAATATAGAACTTTTATTGTATTAAATCATTAAAAAATATATAATAGTTATAGACGAAAGGTGATATTATGGATTTTAAAGGTATGGTCGCACTTGTAACTGGATCAAGTAGGGGAATTGGTAAATCTACTATTATTGAACTTGCTAAAAGGGGTTGTAATGTAGTAATTAATTATAATAATAGTATAGAAGAAGCAAATATTTTAAAAGAATTTGTAGAATGTAATTATGAAGTTAATGCATTAGCTATCAAAGCTGATATAAGCAATGAAGAAGAAGTTAAAAATATGGTAGATACTACTATAAAAGAATTTTGTAAAATTGACATATTAGTTAATAATGCTTCTGTTGCACTAGACACATTATTTGAAGATAAAACTAAAGAAAATTTTATGAAAACTTTAGAAGTAAATTTAATCGGAACATTTTTAGTAAGTAAATATGTAGGTAATATTATGTTACAAAACAAAAAAGGAACTATTGTTAATGTATCATCGACTAACGGTATAGATACATTTTATCCAATGAGCCTAGATTATGATGCTTCTAAAGCAGGAGTTATTTCTTTAACTCACAACCTCGCTTTAGAGTATGCACCATATATAAGAGTAAATGCAGTCGCACCTGGCTGGGTTAATACTGATATGAATAAAGAATTAGATGAGGAATTTATTAAATTAGAAAATCAAAAAATTTATTTAAATAGATTTGCTAATCCAGAAGAAATAGCTAAAGTTATAGTATTTCTTGCAAGTGATGATGCAAGTTATATAAACAATACAGTAATAAGAGTAGATGGAGGATATTAGAATGTTTAATGAAAGAGTATTGGAATTAATAAAAAAAGCAGAAATAGATTTAAAAGATATTTATTTAAAAATCGATGAAATAAATGAATATAATAGTATGAAAGTGTTAAGTGCGTTTATAAATAATAAAGTATCAACGGAACATTTTAATACTACTACTGGTTATGGATATAACGATTTAGGTAGAGAAGTAATAGAAAATATATATAAAGATATATTTAAATGTGATGCTGCACTTGTTAGAAGTCAATTTATATCTGGAACTCATGCTCTTACCGTATGTTTATTCGCACTTTTAAGACCAGGTGATACACTTCTTAGTATAACAGGTAAACCATATGATACACTAGATAGTGTAATAGGTATAAGAGAAAATGATAGTTCTCTAAAATCATTTGGAGTATGCTACGAACAAATAGATTTAATAGATAATGAATTTGATTATGATAAAATAAAAGAAGTTTTGACAACTAAAAAAATTAAAGTAATAGAAATACAAAGATCTAAAGGATATTCGACAAGAAAAAGCATAACAATAGAAAAGTTAGCACTCGTAATAAAATTCATAAAAGAAATCGATAAAGATGTTATAATAATGATTGATAACTGCTACTGCGAATTTGTAAGTAAATTAGAACCTACAGAGGTAGGTGCGGATATTGTAGTAGGTTCATTAATTAAAAATTTAGGTGGGGGATTATCTCCTAATGGAGGATATATAGTAGGTAAGAAAGACTTAGTATATCTTGCTAGTGAAAGACTAACATGTCCAGGTGAAGGTGATGAAGTGGGTCCTAGCTTAGGCTTAAACAAAATGTTTTTACAAGGATTATTTTTTGCGCCTAGTGTAGTTTCATCATCTTTAAAAACTGCAGTTTTAACTAGTAAAGTATTGGAAGACTTAGGTTTTCAAGTAGAACCAAAATACGATGAAGAAAGAGCAGACATAGTTCAAAATATAATATTTAATGATGAAGAAAAACTAATTAAATATTGCGAAGGAATACAAAGTAATTCGCCAGTAGATTCATTTGTAAAGCCAATCCCGTTTGATATGCCAGGATATGATGACAAAGTAATAATGGCATCAGGCTCATTTGTATCAGGTTCATCAATAGAATTAAGTTGTGATGGACCAATAAGACCACCATATATCGCATATCAACAAGGAAGCTTAACCTACGAATACGGTAAATTAGGAATAATAAAAGCAATTGAAAATATAATAGAAAAATAAAAATATGTACAAACTAATAACATTAAGAAGGTGAAACATGAAATTTAAATTTAATAAAAAAAATAAAAGATTTATAAAAGAAGTAATAGAAAAAAGATTTAATATACTACTTAGTATAATAATAGTATTATTTTCTTTGATTGCTTTCAAACTTTTTAGTGTTCAATTAATTCAAAATGATAAATATAATAATTTAGTATTAGAAACAGCTGAAAATATAGTAGAAGGTGGAAGTGCACCAAGAGGTAGAATATATGATAGAAATCATAATTTATTAGTTGATAATATTCCTGTTAAGACAATTTATTATAAAAAAAACAAAAGAACTACTACTAAAGAAGAATTAGAACTAGCTTTAAAAATGTCTACTATGATAGATTTAGATTATAGTAAATTAACTACTACTAATTTAAAAGAATATTATATAAATTTATATCCTGATAAAGCTAAGAAATTAATTACAGATGAAGAATATAAAAAAGTATCTGAAAGAAAATTAAATGATGATGATATATATAAATTAAAATTAGAAAGAATTACAGATGAAGAATTAAATAAATTTAGTGAAAACGATAAAAAGACGGCATACATTTACTATTTAATGAATAATGGATATTCATATGATGAGAAAATAATTAAAAATAAAGATGTAACAGAAAAAGAATATGCATTAATTAGCGAAAAAGCTGGTGAGTTAAATGGATTTAATACTAAACTTGATTGGGAAAGAGTATATCCATATGGTGATGTATTTAAAACTATTTTAGGTAAAGTATCTTCTGAAACTCAAGGTATTCCACTTGAGTTAAAAGATGAATATTTAAAAAATGGATATAGTCTAAATGATAGAGTAGGTATAAGTTACCTAGAATATCAATATGAAAATATATTAAAAGGAACTAAAGCAAAATATAAAATATTAAATGATAATTCATATGAATTAGTAAGTGAAGGTAAAAGAGGAAATGATATAGTTTTAACAATAGATATTAATTTACAAAAACAATTAGAAGAAATACTTGCTGATGAAGTATTAAAAACTAAATCTGAACCTAATACTGATTTTTATGATAGAAGTATGGCTGTTATACAAAATCCTCAAAATGGAGAAATACTTGCAATGGCTGGTAAACAAGTAATGAATAAAAATGGAAAATTGCAAGTTTATGATTATACACCTGGAATTACTACTTCACCAGTTACAGTAGGTTCTGTTGTTAAAGGAGCATCAATATTAGTAGGATACAATACAGGCAATTTAAAAATTGGAGAAGTAATTCACGATGAATGTATAAAAATAAAGGATACACCTGAAAAATGTTCTTGGAGTAAATACTTGGGAAATCTAAATGATATACGAGCACTTGCTCAATCATCTAACGTATATCAATTTAAAATTGCAATACGTGTTGGAAAAGGTAATTATGTATATAATCAACCTTTAAAAATAGATAAAGAAGCATTTACTACATATAGAAATATGTATAATAGTTTTGGACTTGGTGTTAAAACAGGTATAGACCTACCTGTAGAAAGTACAGGATATAAAGGAACTAGTACTCAATCAGGACATTTACTTGACTTTGTAATAGGTCAATATGATACATATACTCCAATACAATTAAGCCAATATATATCAACATTCGCAAATGGTGGTACTAGATATCAACCACATTTATTAAAAGAAGTTTACGAATCTAATAAAGATGGGGTTTTAGATAATAAAACATATACAACCGAAAAAAAAGTTTTAAATAATGTTTCAACTGATCCTAAATATCTATCTAGAGCTCAAGAAGGATTTAAAGCAGTAATGTCTTCTGGTGGTCTTGGTGTAGGTTATATGGGTATCGCACCAAATCCTGCAGGAAAAACTGGAACTAGTGAATCATTTTTTGATAGTGATGGAGACGGAAAAATAGATAAAGAAACGACCACTAAAACATTTATAGGATATGCACCATTCGATAATCCTATAATGAGTATTGCAGTTGTAACACCTGATATTTCACATAAATATAATCATTCATCCTATTCATCCAGTGTAAATAAAAGAATAGCAACAAAAATTTCCAATGCTTATTGGGAATTACATAATGCAGGAAGCATAAAAGAATAATTTAAAAATTTAATTTACAAGATTATTATTATCTGTTATAATATTTTAGGACTTAAAAAAAGAGGAGGAAGAATTATGGCAAAAGTAGGAAACAGAAGCTTAATTACTTTAGTATGCACTGAATGTAACGAAGAAAATTATAGAGTTAGTAAAAATAAAAAGAATGATCCAGAACGTTTAGAAGTTAATAAATATTGTCCAAAATGTCAAAAACATACTACTCATAAAGAAAAGAAATAAGATAACTTCTTATTTTTTACTATAGAGAAAGGAGTGAAAATATGATAGGTGTAAACGATTTAAAAAATGGAATGACTATAACTTTTGATAATAATATTTATCAAGTTTTAGATACTCAACACGTTAAACCAGGTAAAGGAGCAGCTTTCGTTAAAGCTAAACTTAAAAATTTAAGAACTGGTTCAATTATTGAAAATACTTTTAATTCTAGTGTAAAAGTTGAAAAAGCAAGAATAGAAAAACATCCAATGCAATTTTTATATGCTGATGGAAATACTTACAATTTTATGAATATGGAAACATTTGAACAAATTGATATTGATAAAAGTAAGATTTTAGAAGAATCAAAATTTTTAAAAGAAAATTTAGATGTAGATATAATATTCTATGAAGGTGAAATGCTAGGATTAATTTTACCTGAAAAAATAGATGTTAAAGTTACTAAAACTGAACCAGCTGTAAAAGGTAATACTTCAAGTAATGCACAAAAAGATGCAATAGTAGAAACTGGTTTATTAGTAAGAGTTCCTTTATTTATCGAACAAGGTGAAGAAATAGTTATATATACTAAAGATGGTAAATACGTATCTAGAAAATAGATATGTATTTTTTGTAAACTTTACAACAAATTTCAGAAAATTGTGGAAAACTCTTGACATTCGGGGGGGGTACATTAAAATCTTCTTAGATAAGGTGTTTATAACATTTTTAAAAAGTATTAACACTAAAAATAGAAGGAGTAAAAGAAAATGATAGAGAATAATAATGAAAGAAGAAAGAAAACAATAACAGTAACAATAATAGGAGTAATAGTATTACTAATAATATTAGTGGGGGCAACTTATGCATACTTTAGTTCAAGAAGTAAGGCGACACCTCAACAGGTAACAACAGCAAAAGTAGATTTATTAGTGGAAATACCTGATGAAGCTGAACACATAACAAATATAAAACCAACAACATGGGATAATAATATAGAAACAAATAAATTAAATAATGATATATCACAGATACCAATAAAAGTAACAAATAATTCTACAATAGATGTAAAATATGATTTATTTATAACACCAAGCGGTTTATCATTAAATGTTGAAGATACTGATGGAGATGGAAATAATTTAGTTGGTGGAGAATTAAAAGATGTAAAATATAAATTATATGATGAAAAAGGTATAGAAGTTGTAACAGGAGATTTTGAAAAAGAAAATAAAAGACAAAAAATAGTCGCAAATAAAAATATATCAAAAAAAGTAGAAAGCAGTAGTGAAAACATACAAAAATATATATTATATATTTACATAGAAAATAAAGATGAAGCACAAAATAAATTACAAGGATTAGATTTTAATATAGATATAGAAGGAGTAACACCACCAGAAAAAATAGCTCAAACAATATTATCAAATGAATCAATAATAGAAAAATGGCCAAATTTTTCATCAAACTCAACAGATAAAGGGTTATATAAATTACGAGGGGATATATCAACATCAGATGATGGTAGTACTAAAGATATATATTATTATAGAGGGGCTGTAGACAACAATTATGTACAATTTGGGACATACACAAAAGAAGTTCAAAATGAAGTGTGGGATGGTTCAAGTTACGCACAAAAAACCGTAGCACAAAAAGGGCAACCAATGTTATGGAGAATCGTCAAAATAAATGAAGATAGAAGTGTAAAATTGATTGCAGAACATAATATAGGATTACCAATAGTGTGGAATTCAAATGGTACAACAGATTATGAAGGAAGTATAGTAAAGCAAACAGTAGAAGATTGGTATGAAGAAACATTTTATAGTACATTAGAAAATTGCGAAGAATGTAAAAACAATAAAGAAATAGCAACCCTAATACAAGATACAGAATTCTGTAATGATAGAAGTAATAATTATAGCGCGGTAAGTAAAAGAATTTATATAATAAATGTTGATCCTACATTAAAATGTTCACAAGAAGATATAGTAAAAGCAAAAGTAGGATTAATGAGTGCAGATGAAATGGCATATGGAGGAGCAGGATTTTTGTCTAGTCCAGATAATAATAAACCATATTTAAGCAATGGAACAAATTTTTGGTCAAGTTCGCCGTACTCTTCTAATTCTATGTACTTTTTTACTCAAGAAGCCATTAGCAATCACAGAGCTACTGAATCTCACGAAATTCGTCCAGTAATAACTTTGTCATCTGAAGCATCTATCACATCAGGTTCTGGGACAATTACTGACCCTTGGGTTTTATCTGTTCAATAATGTTATCTATTCAAAAAAGAGAAATGTCTTATAAATAAAGGCATTCTCTTTTAAAAATTAGTAGTAATTTATAAAATTAATTATATTTTTGAAATTTAAAATGATATTTTTTACTAAAATTTTAACGGCTGCCATAGTTATGTATTTAAAAAGACTCTTTTTGTGATATAATTGTAAATAGAAATATCATGTAAGGAAGTAATGTTTTATATGAAAAAATTAAGGAGTAGAAAATTTTTAATAATCACTGGAATTATATTAGGAATAATCGCACTTATAATAAGCTTATTCTTTGTATTTATGCCACATATGAAAATAGTTGGTAAAGAGAAAATGACAATTAAGCTTAATGCTTTATACAAAGAAAAAGGAGTAACGTATAAAAATTTATTTGGTAAAAAAGGAAATAAAGTTAAAATAAAAGGAAAAATTGATAATAAAAAAATTGGTACATATAAAATAGAATACTCAAGCAATTATTTGTTTTTCAAAATAAAAAGAGTTAGGGAAGTTACCGTTGTCGATGATATTGATCCAGTAATTACATTAAATGGCGAAAATGAGGTTTTTGTATGTCTTGATAAAGAGTACGAAGAAATTGGATATACTGCTACTGATAATTATGATGGTGATTTAACTAATAAAGTTAAAATAACAACTACAGATGATATTATTAAATATAAAGTTAGTGATTCATCTAAAAATAGTGTAGAAGTGGAAAGAAAAATAACAAAAAAGGATGTTGAAAAACCGATAATAACTTTAAAAGGAAACGTAAACATGACAATTACTGTAGGAAATAGTTATTCTGAACCTGGGTATAGCGCAACTGATAATTGTGATGGAGATTTAACTAATAGTGTTACAAAAACTGGTAGTGTTAATACTAATGTTGCAGGAGTTTATAAAATTAATTATACTGTAAAAGATAAAGCTTCAAATGAAGTTACAGTTACAAGAACGATAACAGTAAAAAATAAATTACAACCTATACCAGGTACATTTAAATCATCAACAGTTTATCTAACATTTGATGATGGTCCAAGTAGTATAACACCAAAAATACTTGATATATTAAAAGAAGAAGGGGTAAAAGCTACATTCTTTGTAATTAATCATAGTGATTCATTAAAT
>CANQLF010000070.1 GCA_947624635.1 uncultured Bacilli bacterium
TATAATCTACTATAAAATTTTATATTTTCTATTACTTTTAATATTCCAATTATTACAATTAGTATAAATTAATTTTTTTACTTTATGTTTTCTATTTCTATCACATTACTATCATTAGAATACTCTATTGTAATTTTATTACCTACTTCTATAAATGGTAATTTTTCTTTATCTATTTTAATTGAAGCTTTATATTTTTCATTATTGTTATCTGTTATATAGTAATATGTTGTTCCATCTATTACAGCTTCTTTTATTTTTGTTATAGTTATTTCTTTACTTTTCAATTCATTATCTTTATTAGATTCTAAATCCACTTCATTAAGATAATTTTTAGCAGCTACTTCTATTCCTTTAGATGAATCTGTTACTACTACTTTTTGATAATCTGCAACATCAACGAAAGCATACATTTTAACAAGTCCAGCATTATCTTTTAATGATAATAAATAAGTAGGTCTATTATTTAAATTTATAAGTAATGGGAATGATGCTTTATAATTCATTTGTTGAACTTGACCTTCCGCACTACTCATAGCTGAATACTCTTCTGCTCCAGGTACTTTATAAAGATGTGTTTCTTTTGTTCTCATATTGGTTAGGATAAATCCTATATTAGATTCATCTGATGCAGCTGAAGTTATTCCAGTATATAAATATACATCATCATTCATTACTGTATAATTATATCCTCTAGTTGTTTCTACTACATTTTTTTGTCCAAATATTGAATTTAAAAATCCATTTTTATATTTTCCCCAATCATCTACTTGTTCAATTATAAGGTCAGCAGAATATACATGATCTACCCATGTTGGAACATCTTTAATACCATATTTTTTAGATTTACCAGTTATAGGGTCTAATATTACAACTCCTGTTATTTCTTTTTTAATTCCAATACCTTCATATTTAATAGTAGGTATTATCCAATATGGATTACCTTCATTATCTAATTCAAAAGTTTCTGTATCAAATATTTCAGTTGGATAATTAAATCTTAAATGTATGTATAAATTTTTAGAGAAAAATGCTGAAGGCATATACTTCATACCTTTATCTAATTTAGTTAAATTAGCTTTACCATTTACTGAATTAACTGTAATATATCCTTTTACGCCATCCTTTTTATTAGCAAAAAATTTAAATATCCCATCATATTCAAGTGGAGTTACTCTTATTATTTCATCATTGTAATTAATTTGTGTATAAATATCAGATACATAAAATTGAGATACCAATTCAGGCATTTGTCCCATTACTCTATCTCCTAATTTTTCACTGGAATCTTTATCTAGTAATGGTATTGAATTAAAATTAACTTCTTTTATATCACTTACAAATTCATTTTTTTCATTTATTTTAATTCTATTTGAATATGCATTAGATCTAAATACTGGAGATAAGAAAAAGTTTAATAATGGAATAAGTATAAAAAATGCAAAAATTATAATTGGAACTATTCCAATACTTTTAAAATTAGGTCTAGAACTGATAATTTTTATAAAATCAAATGTTTTAAGTACAGAACTCATCATAAATATTACTACTATAAATAATAGGAATACCCAAAATTCAACACAAGTTGGATTTATCGGTGGTAAAAAGATATAAAATAGTAGAAATGATAATACTAAAGTTATAATAATTCTAAATATTAAAATTTTATTTTTCATAATATCTATCCTTTCTTAATTTTTTCTAATATTTTAAAATTAGGAAATGCATTTAATACTCTTTTATATAGTAATGATTTTTTCTTTAATGCTTCTCTTACTTTTCTAGTTATTTCTTCTGTTCTATCTTTTTTAATATTATCTGCTGTAAGTTTAATTTTATTAATTATATTAAATGATATTACAACATCTGTTATAAAACCACACATTAATATAATTGAAATTATTATAAATAATAATTTAGGTATTTTAAATAATATAGATGTAAAAAATGGATTTATAAAATGAGTTAATAATACTCCTAATGCACCAAATATTATTGAATTAGTTAAACATATTCTACCATTTATATTAAATTTCATATGTGAATAATCCCACCATCTTGTATGGAATATTTTTTCCATTAAATAACTTGTTATATATTCCATTATAGAACATACCAAAGTTGCCATTACAAATAAAGCTAATATGTCAGTTCTATATTTATCTAGAAAAAATATTATAAGTATCGCACTAACTCCATATATTGGACAATATGGTCCAATTAAGAATCCTCTATTAACTATCTTTTTAGCTTGAAAACTACATAAAGTAACTTCCATCATCCATCCAATTATTGAATAGATTAAAAATAGCATAAAACAAAATAGAATTTTATAAAACATTATACCACTTACTTCCTAAGTAAAGTATAATGTTTTTTTATAAATTAAGCAATAGTATTTATGTTTTATATATTTAATTTATATTTCTAGATATATTTAATTTAAAATATTTTCCAAATTCATTTTTTGATATAAAACTCTAACTATTGTGATTGTTTTATCTTCTTCATTTATTGTATAAAACATACGAAAATTATTGACTTTTATGCTTCTATATTCATTTTTTAAATTACCTTTTTCTTCATATACAGCACAACCATATGGAAATTCTAGAATATTATTAGCTCCATTTATAAAATTTTCTGCTAATTTTTTTGCTGCAGATTTATTTTTTAAATTATTGGAAATATAATAAATAATATTATCCATATCTTGCTTTGCTAAAGGTAAAAAATTTAATTTATACATTGTAATCTATCCTATAATATTGTTCATACTATCAATAATTTCTTCTTTTGTATACCTTTTTGTAGTAGTGTTCATTTCTTGTTCTGCTTCTTTTAACTTTTCATAAATATTATCGTTATAAGTATTAGAACATACTTCAAAAGGTAATTTTTGTTCACGAAGAACAGCTTTTATAAACATATTAACTGCTGTTGAAACATTCATACCTACACTATTACAAAATTGCTCAAAACCTTTTTTATCATTAGCATCTACTCTAACATTTAAAGTTAAAGATTCCATATTATCCCTCATTTCTAATAATAGTATACATCATTTTGTATAATATAGTCAATATATTGTATTACTAGTAGTATACACTGTATATAAATATTGTATGCAAAACAATAATATTATTTAGTTTATATTTCTAGATATATTTAATATTATTCCCATACTACATAAAGTTATTATTAAACTAGAACCACCATAAGATAAAAATGGAAGTGTAACTCCTGTTACAGGTATTAATCCAACTACTACCATTAGATTTAATATAGCTTGAAAAGATAATTGAAAAATCATTCCAAAAGCTAAATATTTTCCAAATAAATCTTCACTTTTTAAAGACATTTTAATACCTCTATAAATTATTGTTAAAAATAAGAAACTTACTATAACTATACCTAGGAAACCTAATTCTTCACTTATAATTGAAAATATAAAATCAGTCTGAGGTTCAGGAAGATAAAAGTGTTTTTGAATAGAATTTCCTAGACCCATTCCAAGAAGACCACCTGGTCCTATTGCATATAAAGATTGTATTATTTGAAAACCTGCACCTAGTGGGTCCACCCAAGGATTTATAAAAGATATAATTCTTTGAAGTCTATAAGGTGCCATTATAATTAAAGCGACTGCACCAATTAATCCAACTATTCCAATTTTAACGAAAAAGCCCATTTTAACTCCACTTACAAAAAGCATACAAATAATTGTCATGACAATAATAGTGCCTGTTCCAAAATCAGGTTGTAACATTATAAGTGCAAAAGAAAGCATAGTAATTCCAAGTATTGGTAATACTCCTTTTTTAATATTACCCAAATATTTCTCATTCTTTTCTAAATATTTAGCAGTAAATATAATAAGAGCAAGCTTCATAAATTCACTAGGTTGAATACCGAATGGTCCTATACCAAACCAACTTCTAGATCCATTTCTTACAGTACCAATACCAGGAATAATTACTAATATTAAAAGAAGGAAACAAAAGCCTAATATTTTATTAGAATATTTTTTATATTTCCTATAATCTATTTTTGATACTATTATCATTAAAATTATTCCTATAATTAAAAATAGGCTTTGACTTTTTAAATATTTAAAAGAATCATTAAATTTATATTCAGCCCAAATACTAGAAGATGAATATATCATTACAACTCCAAATATAGATATAACAATTACACTAATGAATAAAATAATATCTAAATTAACTTTTTTCATTGTATCCACCTATATAAATTTTATTAGTATTTATTAAAAATAATACCTTTAACAAATAATTTATAATTATTTATTTTAACTTTTGTATAATTAAAGTAACTACAGTATTAACAAAAGATGATGCTGGTATAATTCTATTGCTTGGTGGACTTTTTAAATAAATTTTATTTCTAGATAAATTTAATATTTCAAATTGTTCATCATCATTTGCGTTAACTAAACCTTGGGCTACTATAGTGCAAATATATGAGTCATTCCATGTAGTAGATCCTGCGTATACTGTATCTTCTCCTACTTTTTTAAATCCAATTGATACTATATCAAAATCTGGATTAAACACAGTTGTAGTATTATGAGTACATGCTTGAACAATTAAATTTATTTTATATGTTCCTTTATTTTTAAATATTATTATTCCATCATCACTATTTAATTCAAATAAGTTATAATCATCTGATGATTTTATATCTAATTGGATTCTTTTATTTGATTCAATAGTAATTCCATCATCACTATAGTCATCGTTAAATGTTATAAATATTGCAGCTGGTATTTCAAGTTTTCCAGGATCGCCTTTTTCACCCTTTGGTCCAATAGGTCCAGGTTCTCCTCTATCTCCTTTTTCTCCTTGTTTTCCATTCATACCAGGATAACCTTGCACTCCTCTTGGTCCAACCTCCCCTTGTTCGCCTTTTACTCCTTGTTCTCCTTGTGGCCCTCTGTCTCCTTTTGGGCCTGCCGGACCAATTTCACCTTTATCGCCTTTAGGACCAGTATCACCTTTTTCACCTTTGTCACCCTTTGGTCCTTTTAACTTTTCTAATTGTTCAGAAGTAAAGTCAGAATATGTAAATGCATCTCCCTTTGGGCCTGCTGGGCCTTCAACTCCTTGTAGTCCACGTTCACCCTGTTCACCCTTAGGTCCAGGTATCCCTTGTGGACCAGGAGATCCTTGCATTCCTTGTGGACCTGCAGGTCCTATTTCTCCTCTTTCACCCTTTGGTCCCACCATTCCTGTTAGTCCTCTTGGACCCTCTGGTCCTGTATCTCCTTTTGGTCCAATTGGTCCAGCTACACCACGAGGGCCTACATCTCCTCTTTCTCCTTTGGGTCCTTTTATTACACCTACATCTTTCCAATTATCGTCTTCATCACTCCACACATATAAATTAGTATCAACTAAATATGAATCTCCTATTTTACCTTTTGAATGAGCTCTTTTAAGTTCATCTATCGAATTATATGAACCAAGTATTGTTACACTTGTTCCAGGTGTTCCTTGTTCTCCTCTTTCACCTTTATCTCCAGCAGGTCCAACTTCTCCTTGAATACCTCTAGGCCCTGCCTCACCTCTTGGGCCTGTTTCTCCTCTAGGTCCAGTTGGACCAATTTCGCCTTGTTCACCTTTTTCTCCAGGTATACCCATTACACCTTGAATACCTTGTATCCCTCTTGGACCTTGGGGTCCCATTTCTCCTTTATGTCCAGGTATCCCTTGGGGTCCAACCTCCCCTTTATCTCCTTTTATTCTTCCTACCTCATGCCATAATTTATTAACCATATTCCATGTATATAAATTTTCACCTACTATATAACATTCTCCAGCATTTCCTACAGGTCTATTTTTTCTTAGTTCTTCTACTGTATCATATGAGCCTAATATCGATAGACTTACACCATCTTTTCCTTTTGGTCCAGCTATAGTTTTATAACAACAAAAGTTATTATTATATGTTTTTATTCTATTTATACTGTTCACTATATACCTTCTTCCTATTATAAAATATGATAAATTTTTTTTATTAGCTATTTCAAAGGCATAAAAAAAGATAACTATTCTATAAAAATAGTTAAATTTTATTATCCCATTACTTCTCCACCGTTATTGTGTAATACTTGACCGGTTACATAACTTGAATCATCACTTGCAAGGTAGACAAATGTTGGAGCAAGTTCATATGGCATTGCACCTCTTGCCATTGCTGCATTTGCGCCTAATGATGGTATTTTTTCTTTTACCCAACAAGCAGGTTGTAAAGGTGTCCAAAAAAATCCTGGTGCGATTGCATTAACTCTTATATTTTTTAAAGCTAAGTTTCTAGCAAGACTTCTTGTAAAACCTACTATCGCACCTTTTGTTGTAACATAATCTATGAGTTGTGGATCACCATAAAATGTTGTAATAGATGATAAATTAATTATTGAGTCCCCTGAATTTAAATGTGGCAACACTTCTTTAGTTAGATAAAACATTCCATAAATATTAACTTTCATAGTTCTATCAAATTGTTCATCTGATATACATTCTAATGTATCTTGTTGATATTGAACTCCAGCATTATTAACTAATATATTTATTTTCCCGAAACGATTTAATGTTTCTTCAACTATTTTTTTACAGAAATTCTTATCAGATATATCACCTGATAAAAGTAAGCATTCACCACCCATATTTTCTATATATTGTTTAGTAAATTCTGCATCTTTGTGTTCATCATAATATGGAATTACAACTTTTGCCCCTTCTTTTACGAAGATAATTGCAGCAGCACGTCCAAGTCCGCTATCACCACCAGTTATAATTGCGACTTTATCTTTTAATTTTCCACTACCTTTATAATTTGGATTATCAAATATAGGTAGCGGATTCATTAAATATTCAAAACCTGGTTGTCTATTTTGAGATTGAGCTGGTGCAAGTATCCTATATTTTGTACTTTCTATTCCTATTGGATCATAATAATTATAAAACTTATTTCCAAATTTATAATCGTAATTCATAATATACCCCCAAAAGTAATATATGAAAAAAATCAATTATAGCTACTAACTAAAATTGATTTTTTACCCTACTTTGCTAAATCCACGTGGTTTATCTTTTAATCCTTCAATACCTTCCGCATTATATCTTCTACACCATTTTCTAACAGTATTTCTATCTGTTTTAAATTCTCTAGCAGTTGGTTTATAACCTATTTCATTTCCCATTTTAACCATTTCGATTCTTTTTTGAAGTATTAAATCTTTATCATTTTCTTTCTTATACATTTCTTTATATGTTTCATATACTTTTTTTCTAGTTTTTGGCATCAGTATCAATCCCCATTTCTATTTATAATTATATCATTTGTTTTTATATTGTCAACTAATAATTAAAGAAAAGTAGCTAGCAATTTTTTACACTACTAACTACTAGTACTTCCAAATCTTCTATCTCTAGAATTATATTCATCTATAGCTTTATCGAATTCTTTTTCATCAAAATCAGGAAATAAAACTTTTGGAAAATACATTTCTGTATAAGATAACTTCCATAACATAAAGTTACTTATTCTTTCTTCTCCACTAGTTCTAATAAGTAAATCAATATCTGGAAGTTTTTGATATAAGTTATCTTCAAAAATATTTTCATCTATATCAGAAACTTCTAATATACAATCTTTTACTTTTTGAGCTATTCTTTTAGTTGCATCGATAATTTCATCTCTACCACCATAATTGATACAAATATTAAATATTCCTCTTGTATTATTTTTTGTGTCTTCTTCTACTTTTTTAATTACTTTTTCTAGCCTTTCTGGCAACCCAGATTCTTTCTTAGAAAAAACTATTTTTATATTTTCTTTTTTAAATTTTTCAAATTTATTTTTAAACATAGTAACAAATAAATTCATCAGATAGTCTACTTCTTCTTTACTTCTTTTAAAGTTTTCTGTAGAAAAAGCAAATACACTAAGTACTTTTACTCCTCTTTTGAAAGCATGAGAAACAAGGCGTTCTAACACTTCACTTCCTGCCTTATGCCCCATGCTTCTACTTAATCCTCTTTTTGTTGCCCATCTGCCATTACCGTCCATTATTATCGCAACATGATTAGGTACTGCATTCATTTTTATTCACCTAAATTTTCTATTTCTTTTATAATATTTGCTAATTTAGATTGTTCTAATTCTTTTGCTTCTTTTTCTTTATCTACTATTTCTTTAGGTGCTTTAGTAACATAATTATGATTAGATAATAACTTTTCACGTCTTTCAATTGATTTTTCTAGAATATTTCTTTCGTTATTTAATCTTTCTTTTTCTTTTTCTATATCTATTACTTTTATAAATGATATTTGAAATGTTGAAAAGCTAAGTGGAACACTTATAAATGATAATCCATCTAAGTCATAATTATCTCTAAGTTTTATATCTTCATCATCTAGCTTTAATAATTTTTTAATTATGTCTTTAACGCTTTCTATAAATGATTTATCACCCTCATCATAAATTAGGTTATATTCTTTTAAGTTGTTTTCTAGTTTTATTGTTCTAATAGATTTAATAAGTTCTATTACTTTATCTATTCTGTCTTCTTTAAACACTAATTCTTTATCATATTTAGGGTATTCACTAACCATTATGCTTCCACTATTTAGTGGTAAGTTCATCCATATTTCTTCAGTTACATAAGGCATAAATGGATGAAGCATTTTTAAAATTGAATTTAATGTATATAACAAAACACTTTTTGTTGTATCACACATATTTGTTTTAGCTAGTTCTATATACCAATCACAGAATTCATTCCATATGAAGTTATATAGTTCGCTACCTACTACATGAAATTCATATTTATCCATATTTTTAGTTACTGATTTAATGGTTCTATTTAGTTTATTTAGTATCCATTTATCCGCATGAGTTAAATTGTCAAATGTATAATTTTCTTCATTAAATCCTACTAAATTCATCATTACAAATCTAGATGCATTCCATAATTTGTTTATGAAATTCCATGTTGATTTAATTTTTTCTGTATCAAATCTTATATCTGTTCCTGGACTAGATGTTGTTGTTAAGTAAAATCTTAATGAGTCAGCTCCATATTCATCTATAATATCCATAGGATCTACTCCATTACCTAGGCTTTTACTCATTTTTCTTCCTTGTATATCTCTTACAAGTCCATGAATTAATACTTCCTTAAATGGAACTTTGTCTGTGAATTTTAGACCTTGAAATACCATTCTACATACCCAGAAGAATATTATGTCATATCCTGTTACTAATACGTTAGTTGGATAATATCTTTTATAGTCTTCAGTCTCATCTGGAAAACCTAGAGTACTAAATGGCCATAATGCACTACTAAACCAAGTATCAAGTACATCTTCATCTTGTACCCATCCATCACCTTCTGGAGCTTGCATACCAACGTATACTTCTTCACCTTTATACCATGCAGGAATTCTATGACCCCACCAAAGTTGTCTTGAAATACACCAGTCGTGTGCTATTTCCATCCAGTGAGTTAATATTTTTTCAAATCTTTCTGGTACGAAATTAACTTTTTTATCTTTATCTTTTTGTGTTTCTAAAACTCTTTTAGCAAGCTCATCCATTTTAACAAACCATTGTTTAGATAGATATGGTTCAACCATTACATCAGTTCTTTCAGAATGTCCTACTGAGTGAGTGATTTTTTCTATATCTATTAATATATCTTGATCCTTTAAATCCTCAATCATTTTTTCTCTACATTCAAATCTATCCATACCATTATATATTCCTGCATTTTCATTCATTGTTCCATTAGGGTTCATAACTATGATTCTTTCTAGGTTATGTCTATTACCTACTTCGAAGTCATTAGGATCATGTGCAGGAGTTATTTTAACTACACCTGTTCCAAAATCAGGATCGGCGTGATTATCTCCTATAATTGGTATTTTTTTATTTACAAGTGGAAGTATTACATTTTTACCTATTAAATGTTTATATCTATCATCATCAGGATTTACCGCAACTGCAGTATCTCCAAATAGTGTTTCAGGTCTAGTTGTCGCAACTTCTAAGTATTCATCACTATCTTCTATAAAATATTTTAAATGATAGAATGCACCTTCTACATCTTTATATATAACTTCTTCATTAGATAGTGCGGTCATAGCTTCAGGGTCAAAATTTATTATTCTTTCTCCTCTATATATAATCCCTTCATTATATAAGCTAACAAATACATGTCTTACAGCTTTAGATAATCCTTCATCTAATGTAAATCTTTCTTTGGAGTAATCTAAGCTTAGACCTAGTTTTGCCCACTGGCTATGTATGTTTTCTGCATATTCACTTTTCCAAGACCATGCATGTTCAAGCCATTCTTCCCTAGATATTTCTCTTGGACTAATACCCATATCTTTTAATTTTTTATCAATTTTAGCTTGCGTCGCAATACCTGCATGATCCATTCCAGGAAGCCATAATGCATCATATCCACACATTCTTTTATATCTTATTATAATATCTTGTAATGAAGTATCTAGCGCATGACCTATGTGTAATTTACCTGTAACATTTGGAGGAGGTATAACTATTGTAAAAGGTTCTTTACTTTTATCTCCACTTTTAAAATATCCATTATTTTTCCAATATTCATATTTACCTTTCTCTACTTCTAAATGATTGTACTTCTTATCTAACATATATTTCACATCCTATTCTTATTATAAATTACTATTTTAAAAAAATTGTCGAATTATATTAAAAAAGCTTCTTCAATCCTCATAAGGACGAAGAAACTCGTGGTACCACCTTAGTTTATAACTATTGTTATACTCTAATAATTTAACGCATAACTGCGGAATAATCAGCTCCTTAGTAACCTTCTATCAGCATACCTATTAGTTTACACCAACCACTAACTCTCTATAAAATAAAATCTAATATACTCGCTAATTCATCGCTTTTTAATGATAAAACTATTATATTATATAAGTTTAAATTAATCAATATGTTATTACTTCTTTTTTTGTATCATTCAAATTTTCTTCTTTTCCTTTTGGTATTACAACAGTATCCTTATCACCATCTGAAATATACTTAGTTTCTTTCAAATTATCAAAAGACAT
The DNA here is from genome assembly GCA_947624635.1 of uncultured Bacilli bacterium. Lineage (GTDB taxonomy): Bacteria > Bacillota_I > Bacilli_A > RF39 > UBA660 > SIG205. Next base: position 11,130 of record CANQLF010000070.1, read on the forward strand.
TTTTATATCGAATTCTTTTCCATTATTATCATATGCTCTTATTCTTTTTAGAAATGTTTTATCAAAATTTTTATTGAATGGTGATACTTCACTCATCCAACCTACTCTTAGTGCGGAAATACTATTATATTCTTTTCCATTATATGTTCCATTTAATGCATATTTAAAATTAGGGTGACTTTTATCTCCAGGACTACCATAAGGTAAGGCAATAATATTTACATATTTTCCTGGTATAATACTTTCTAATTTTTCATAAATATATCCTACTTCTTCTTGTGAAGAAGAAGATGTTGCTGTTTTAAAATTAACATGGGTTTTAGTATGATTACCTATATCATATCCATGATTAACTAACCATTTTAGTATATCCTCATTATATTCATCTTGTCCAAATAAACCATCCATAACAAAGAATGTTGCAGTTACATTAAAGTCTTTATATTTATTTTTAAATTCTTCTAATATTCCAACCGCACAATTTGGATCAATTTTTAAACTTCCATCTGAATTTTTTCCTATTACTTTGAAATTACTCTCATCGCCATCATCGAAAGTTAAAACAATTGGACTTTTACCTAAATCTACATCTATATCACCATTTACATAATCGATTAGTCTAATCATTCTGTATCCTTCTTTATAATAGAATTCTAAGTCACTTCTAAATGCTTCACTAGTTCTATTATATCCATCAACATCAACGTTACCTCCAGTGTATTTTGTATCACTACTCTTCATATCTATTATTCTATGATACATCATAATAGGTACATTGCCTAGTTCATTTACTTTATATTCACTATATACTTTATTATCTAATTTTCCTTTAGACACCACAACTGTTAATTTATCATCGTTTTTAATTATAGTATCTTTTTCTATACTTTGACTTATTACTTTATCTTTTTCTATTTTCTTATTATATTCATATTTTACATCTAAATCTAACTTATTATCCTTAGCATATTCTTTTACTTCATTTAATGTTTTATTAGTTAAATCTTCTAATTTCTTATCTTTATTTTTAGTCATAGTAAATACTAATATTATAATTAATGCAATAATTAAAAGAGATATAATAATATTTTTGAATTTAAGTTTTTTCACATTCTTCACCTTCATTCTAATATTAGTATATCTCAAAATTATAATTAATACTACTTTTTATTATCCTGTGATACTATTTAATTTCACAACATATGGATTATCTTTTGTACCTGGTGCATGTTCAGTATCGTCATTTTTTACTGTAAATGAATCGGTTGCTTTTAATGTTATAACTGGACGGGCTGCTGCATATTTTGAGTCAGAAACACTGGCGTATTCCAATC